>JBGTJP010000011.1:0-8298 GCA_041745075.1 Pyrinomonadaceae bacterium
TCGAAGCCAACAGCTTTTAGCTTTCGCGACCTGGTTCTTTCGCCATCAATAAACCATCCTTGCCTTCACTGTCCCCGGCACATCCTTCAACAATTCGAAAGCCTCTTTCGACAGCTTCGATTCGACATCGAGGATCACGTACCCGATCTCGTCATTTGTCTTGAGATACTGTCCCGTAATATTGATGCCGCGTTTGGACAGGCGCGAGTTTATCTCGCCCAGCACACCTGGAATATTGCGATGGATATGCAGAATGCGGTGCGTTCCTTCCTGCGGCGGCAGCGAAACGGCGGGCACGGTGTGCGAGCCTTCGCTCGTGCCGAAATCGAGATATTTGATTAGTTTCGAAGTGACGTCGAGCCCGATATTCGCTTGTGCTTCTTCGGTCGAGCCGCCGATGTGCGGCGTTAGGATCACGTTCGGCAGATTTTGCAGGACGCTTGAAAACGCATCGCCGCTCTTTTCGGGCTCTTCTGGAAAAACATCGACGGCAACGCCGGCTAGTCTGCCCGATCTTACGGCCTTCGCTACCGCATCCAGATCGACCACGTCGCCGCGGCTGTGATTGATCAAAATGCTGCCCTTTCGCATCAACTTGATGGCGGCCGCATCGATCATATTCCGCGTAGTCGCATCCGACGGCACGTGCAGCGTGACGATATTCGAGCGTTTCAACAGGTCCGTTAGATCGCGGACCTGCTTTGCATTTCCGTGCGGCAATTTGGTTGCCACATCGTAATAAAGCACCTGCATCCCAAGAGCCTCAGCCATGTTCGAGACCTGCGACCCGATATTTCCATACCCGATAATGCCGAGGGTTTTGCCCCGCAGTTCAAAGCTGCCCGTCGCTTCCTTTAGCCATCGCCCTTGATGTGCCGCCGCGTTCTTATCCGCGATCTTGCGAATGAGCATCACGCTCAACCCAATGATCAACTCCGCCACCGAGCGCGTATTCGAATAGGGAGCATTGAATACCGCAATACCTTTTTCAGTCGCTGCCTTCAGATCGATCTGGTTAACCCCGATACAAAACGCCCCGATCGCCAGCAACTTGTCCGCGGCTTCGATCACATCTTCGGTAATCCGCGTTTTCGACCTGATCCCGAGCAGATGAACGCCCTTAACCGCATCGAATAGCTGAGCCTCGCTCAACGCTCCGTTGATACGTTCGATCTGCGTATAACCGCCGCCTTCGAGGTCTCGGACCGCTGCGTCAGAGATATTCTCCAGCAGAAGGATCTTAATCTTGTTTCGAGGGTAGGATGTCTGATTAGTTGGCATGCATGCGCCTAGTGGTCGATTCCCAAGTATGCGCCCTTAAGTCAATAAAAGAAGAAAAAGTCCGGCAATGATTACCACGCATGCAACCAATGTCGAGCAACCGGCTCCGGTCGAATCAACCGATCTTGTAACCGATCGATTTTCTTTCTCGATTTTTTGAACCAATTCGGCGGCATCAGGATCGATAGCTTCTAACTTTTCGAACCACTTCTTTATATCGGCGCCATGATCTTCCAACTGATCTTTCCAGATGGATTGATTCAAACGCGCTTCAGACAGCCGCATTGAGATGACTAATTGGCGACTTGCGAAATATAGCGATTTTATGACTTCTACATTAGTTGGGTCGAGATCATGGGCAAGCTCCAACGAATGAACGATGGCCAAACGTTCCACCACATGATCTTGTTCTGAATTTCCCAATTTAAAGATGCTAAAGTTCGAACAAACAACCTCAATATTTTGCGCTGCCTCTACCTTGAGTTCGGACCTTCTTTCATTATCAACTTGCTCAATTGCGGCCAAGACGCCGTGATTCAATTCCGAAAACCGGAAATTGCCCGACGTTGAAAGATTACCCGCGGCGATCGCTTTTCCTAGCAACGCTACAGGGTTACCGCGCTCATACTCTAGAACCTTTGTGAAGTAGTCATACGCTTCCTGATGATTTCCAGCTTTCTCAGACGAAGCAGCGAGTTGAAGAAGGTTGCTAATGTCCACACCCGATGTTCCTACGACATCGCGGACGAAGATATCAAAACCACAATACATGCAAATCACTTGCTTCTTGTCGTCGGGCAAGCGCAGGTCACCGGCACAGTTAGGACATTTGGCAGCGATAAATTCCATACGTTACATATGTATCGTCAAATCATGCACGCCTTCGGCGGCTTCCATCACTGATTCGCTGACGGTCGGGTGCGCGTGGATAATGCGGCCTAGTTCGTCGGCGGTGGTTTCGAGGGCCATGGCGACGCAGGCTTCGGCCAATAATTCCGTGGCGTGCGGGCCGATGATATGGACGCCGAGGACTTCGTCGTATTTCGTTTCGGCGACGATCTTGACGAAGCCATCGGTTTCGCCCAGGATGCGGGCCTTGCCTGAGGCGGAGAATGGGAATTTACCGACCTTTACGTCGTAGCCTTCTTCCTTTGCTTTTGCTTCGGTCAGGCCGACAGATGCGACTTCCGGGTCGCAGTATGTGCAGTTCGGCACGAGGTTCTGCTTGATCGGCTCGACCTTTTTGCCGGCGATCTTTTCAACCACCATAATGCCTTCTTTTGAGGCGAGGTGAGCCAACCATGCCGTATCGATCACGTCGCCGATGGCAAAAACATTCGGTTCGCCGGTTTCGCAGAATTCGTTCACCTTGATCGTCCCGCGCGGATTGACGACGACCTTCGTGCCTTCCAACCCGATCTTTTCGATCAACGGCATACGCCCGACGGCGACGAGCAGCATTTCCGCCTCGAATGAAACAGCTTCACCTTTTGCGTTTTTGCCCGAAACTTTCACGCCTGTCTTTTTCTTTTCCAGCTTATCCAGCTTTATTCCGGTCTCGCATTTAATGCCCTGTTTTTTAAAAGCACGGGCGAGTTCCTTTGAAACGTCGGCATCTTCGATCGGCACGATCCGGTCGAGTAATTCGATGACAGTCGTGTCGCAGCCAAACCGTGCATAAACGCTGGCAAACTCGACGCCGACTGCGCCCGATCCCATAACGATCATCGATTTCGGGACCTTTTCAAGCTCTAGAATTTGGTCGGAGTGGACGACCTGTTTTCCATCAACCTCAAAACCCGGGATCGGCCGAACAACCGAACCGGTCGCGATAATAATATTTTTCGTCTCGATCGTTTCCTTTTTGCCGCCATCAAGGGCAACCTCGACCTTGCCTTTACCAGCGAGCTTTCCGAAGCCATTGAAAACAGTGACCTTGTTCTTTTTCATCAGATAGGTCACACCGGCGGAGTTCTTTGCGACGACATCCGATTTGTACTTTTGAACGCCGCCCCAATCAAAGCTAAGGTCCTTCACCCTTAGTCCAAAGTTCTCAAAATGCGAGGCTTTGTCATAAAGATGCGCCGCATTCAGTAATGCCTTGGTCGGAATACACCCGCGCAGGCCGCATGTGCCGCCCAGACGTGCGTCTTTTTCTTTTTCAATCAAGGCGACCTTAAGCCCCAACTGTCCCGCGCGGACCGCGGCAACGTATCCGCCCGGACCCGATCCGATAATAGTAACGTCAAATTGTTCTGCCAATGTTTTGATCCTCTTTTTGTTTTATCTGTGATAGAACCTACTTTAAGAACATTATATTGGTTTGAGTGCGCATAGGCTAGTTGGCCCGATTCCGCTAGAATAGGCTAATGGAGCATTCAAGTGAGTTCCTGGCTCTGGTGGACGACGCGAAGAGCCGGGTAAAGGAAATATCGGTCGCGGATACACAGGAACGAACGAATCACGGAGCGGCCCTTATTGATGTGCGCGAGGACAACGAATGGGAAGCCGGGCATGCGGTCGGAGCCGTGCACCTCGGACGCGGAATTATTGAACGAGACATCGGATCGGCGTTTCCCGACAAGAGTTCTGAATTGATCTTGTATTGCGGCGGTGGATATCGTTCGGCACTGGCGGCGGATGGTCTTCAGGAAATGGGTTATACGAATGCTTGGTCGATGGCGGGCGGATGGAAGGCCTGGAAGGACTCAGGCGCTCCGGTCGAGTAGCGGCTCAGCCGAAAACCGCGGTCTTTTGAGCAAACTTACGTTTCAGGCTTTTGCAGACAACATCGCACAACTCGAATATCGATTCATCGGCGATCGAGTAGTAAACCGTATTGCCTTCTTGTTTTCGCGAAACAAGGCCTGCGTCCTGCATAAGCTTTAGGTGCTTGCTGACATTCGGCTGGGTGGTGCCAACGGCCGCAGCGAGATCCGTGACCCCGAGCCGCCCGTTTTCCAGTTTTTGCAGGATCTCAAGTCTGATCGGTTCCGACAGCACCTTAAATCTTGCGGCAACAAGTGTTATTGCTTCCCTTGGCATATTCCATGCGGTTTTCTTTTTCATACTTGACAATATAACTACATAGTTATATGCTTATGTTCAGATAGATTGTAATATTAAGGGAGTTAATTATCAAGAGCGATGATCAAACAAGCAACGGTACAGGAATTAAACGAGCTTTTGACGGGAAGCGGTGAATGTCAGGTGATCGATGTCCGCGAATTTTCAGAGTATAACAGCGAGCGGATCGCCGACGCGCAGCTTATGCCGCTGTCGAATTTTGAACGGCACGCAGACGAGATCGACCATTCGAAACCCGTATATCTGATGTGCCGGTCGGGTAACCGCGCCAAACAAGCGGCGGACAAATTGATGAAGAAAGGATTTACTGATATTCACGTGATCGAGGGTGGAATGGCCGCTTGGGGTGGGGCAAATCTGCCTATCATAAAGGGCGACTCTAAAGTTTGGTCACTTGAACGGCAGGTCCGCTTTACGGCGGGACTCATCGTGCTGACCGGCATTTTGCTTGGAGTATTTGTCACGCCGTACCTGTATCTGATATCGGCGTTTGTTGGGGCGGGACTGATGTTCTCGGCCCTTACGGATACTTGCGGGATGGGAATGATCCTAGCCCGAATGCCGTGGAATCAGGCTGGTACGAAAACATCTGTCCGGCCCGAAAGCGCTTGATAGCTCTGATAAGATATTACGCAGAGGAATCAACAAATGAACTTCAAACAATTTTACTTAGGCTGTTTGTCACACGCTTCCTATTACCTCGGCTCGGAGGGTGAAGCGGCGATCATCGATCCGCAGCGGGACGTGCAGCAGTACATCGACGAGGCCGAAGCGAATGGGCAGCAGATAAAGTACGTTATCGAAACGCATTCGCATGCGGATTTTGTCAGCGGTCATCTTGAACTGGCCGAGAAAACCGGGGCCCAGATCATTTATGGGCAGCGTGCCGATACCAAATTTCCAACCTTTAAGGTGAAGGATGGCGACGAATTGACCCTTGGCGAGATCAATCTGAAATTTATGGAAACGCCCGGACACACGCCCGAGGGAATTACGATCCTGGCGGAAAGCAAAGGAGAACCGGCGAAGATGTTCACTGGCGACACCCTGTTTATTGGCGACGTTGGCCGTCCTGATCTGATCGGGTCGAAAGGATTTACGGCGGAGCAGATGGGCGAGATGCTTTACAATTCGCTTCACAACAAAATACTGCCGCTGCCGGACGAAACGGAAGTTTATCCGGCGCACGGTGCCGGAAGTCTGTGCGGGAAATCGCTGTCGAAAGAAACCTGGTCAACATTGGGCGAACAGCGAAAATTCAATTACGCGCTTCAGCCGATGTCGAAAGAGCAATTTGTAAAGATCGTGGCGGCGGACCAGCCGGAGGTTCCGGCCTATTTTCCGAAGAGCGCGGCAAAGAATCTGGAGGGATCCGCCAGTCTTTCTGCGATCGAGAGACCGACTGAGCTATCGACCGTACGGATCGATGGTTTTGACGGTGTGGTCCTGGATGTTCGTCAGAATACGGAGTACGGGGCCGGGCACGTGCCGAACTCGATAAATATTGGCCTTGGGGGACAGTTCGCCTCTTGGGCCGGGACGATGATACCGATCGGAACGCCGATCGCGGTCGTCGCCGCGACGCCGGAGCAGGTTGACGAGGCATTTATGCGGCTGGCGCGCGTCGGGCACGAATCGGTGAGTGGATTTACCCTTATCGATAAATACGAGGGCGAAAAGAAAAAGATCGAACAGGTCTCGGTCGGGGAAGTGAGCGGCCTTACTCAGACCGAAAAATATCTGCAGTTTGTCGATGTCAGGCGTTCCGCCGAACACGCAAACGGACACGCGGTGCGGACGGTGAATATTCCTCTCGATAAGCTGGCCGGGGATTTCGAAAGGCTCGATCCCGCTGTGCCGACGTATGTAATTTGCCAGGGCGGTTACCGCTCGAGTTTGGGAACGAGCATTCTTGAGAACGCCGGGTTCAGGAAGATCTACAACGTAACGGGCGGTACTGCGGCATGGCAAGCCGCCGGACTGGAGACGGAAGTCTCCGCTACAGTCTGTGCGACCACGAAATAAGTGATGCAATGAAAGCTTTGTTAATAATATTTTTGTTCGGATCTCTTCTTACCGGGTGCCAGTCCGCCCCAACTGCCAGAACCGATTCGCCGCCCGTTGCCAAGCAAGGGATCAGCGAAATGACACCGGCCCAGGCAAGGCCGGCGGTCGAGGCGGCGTACTCTCAGTTCGTTGATGTTCGCACGCCTGAGGAGTTCGCGGCGGGACATGCCTACCGCACGCGGAATATTCCGCTCGATACGCTTTCGGCAAGTCTCGATAAGATCGACAAGAACGAACCGGTTTATCTGATCTGCCGAACCGACAACCGCTCAAGGCAAGCCGCGAAGATACTCGCGGAAGCGGGCTTTGGCCAACTGATCGTCATCACGGGCGGGACCCAAGCGTGGCAAGCGTCGGGAATGCCGATGGCGAAGTAGCCTCACAGCTCTTTTCGGGCCAGCTTGCTCCAATAGCTTGTCCCACGTCGGCGAAAATCGGGCGATGTGTTCGCATACTGTATCGCTTGTTCGAAGACCTCGCGGGCCTCGTCCGTCTTGCCCTGTGCCTTTAAGACCTTGCCAAAATGAAATAATCCCTCAACATCGGCCGATCGGCGAGTGGTGAATTTCTGAAGTGCGTCGTGTGCCTCGCTGAGCTATTTGCTGCAAGGTATGTTACCCCAATCTCACGCCAGACCTCGCTGACAGCGTGCTTGTCGTTCTGTTCAACTACGATCGCAAAACGGTCCAACGCCTGCTGCAGGTTGCCCCGGCCGCGTTCTATTTTGCCCATTTCATAATTTGCGTCGATCTCGGTTTCGTCTATTTCAAGAGCTTTGGTTAGATGTTCGACGGCTTGTGCTTCCTGTCTTCGCTGCAGGTAGATCAGCCCGAGCTGGACGTGGGCGTCGGCGTCCTTTGGGTTAACGGTCGCGTTATGCAGGAAGCGCTTCAGATTTTGCTTGCTCCGCATGGCATCGCCAAACCCTCGCACTTCACCGCCCAAAAATCCACCAAAATAGACCACCGCCATAATTATTAGAAAGGGTGAGAAAAACCACGGCGAAACATACTGCGTGACGGTGTTTCCGAGGCTCAATGCGGGCCATGCGATGGCCACAATCAAAATGGCGATCCCGTAATTGGCACCCATCGCCGTGCGCAGGGCAAAGACCATGAATATTCCGAACAATAAACTGCTTGCCGCCCACATTGCGAGATAGACCTGCGGGTCGAACGTCTGTGAAAAAAGCAGAAGTCCCGCAGCCGCAAACGGAAGATGGGCCGCTGTCCAGCCGCTAAGGGTACAGACCGCAAGCGTTGCGTAATCGCGGCGAAGCACAATTCCAAAGCTGCTGCCGCCGAAGATGCCCATCAACAAGATCACCGCCGGAACATAGAATAGCGAAAGCAGAACCAGCGGGTTGTAGAATTTGCCCGGTTCAAATGAGAAGAATTGAAAGAAACGGTGGCCAACGAGCGGAATCGTCCGAACAGACATCATCGCCTGATTGTATTCAGCCTCGGCGCGGCCGTATTTAGCGTTCGCCTCGGCCTTCGTCGTTTTTTCAGAATCGGGTTCGTAAAATTCCCAGAAACGCGGAATGCGGTACGCGATTTCAAGCGGCGCGTTCACAGTTGCGAAGAACGCCAACGATACCAGCAGTACGGCGCCCGCGGCAAACAACCAGCTTCCTGAATCGATCAGGTCGCTCATAGCCCCCGCCGGGTTCAAATATAGCTTAAAAATCGATCTTAAATGATCCATCGTTTTAGGAGAGGAAAGGAGGGCCGACATGCGGTCTCGAAAAATATCGTACTGGCGAAGCGGAAGGGTTGTCAACGTTTAATTGTCATCGGAATTCGGGTAAAATGGACTTGGATCAGAATATCGTCATTAAGGAAACACAATGTCCGAAGCTAT
>JBGTJP010000012.1:0-10037 GCA_041745075.1 Pyrinomonadaceae bacterium
CCGTCGGCGTTCATCACCCAGAGTTCGAATGTCGTCGGTACGATCAAATGCTGGGCGAGCAGGTCCTTGTAACGCTTTGTTTCCTCGGGCGTGGTCGGGTGCGAGGCACGATACACGATCATTTTGCTATCCGGCGAATAGAACGCTCCGCCGTCATAGCCGACCTCGTTTGTTAGCCGCTTGACGTTCTTGCCGTTCGTGTCCATTGAATAGATCTCAAGATCGCCATCGCGTTCCGATGTAAAAACTATCTTTTTCCCGTTCGGCGAAAGCGTTGCTTCTGCATCGTATCCGGAGGCCTTGGTCAATTGCTTTATTCCGGTGCCGTCTGCTTTGACCGAGAAAATATCGTATGACGGATAGATCGCCCATACGTAACCTTTTGAAAAATCTGGGTTTGGCGGACATTCCTTGCCGCCCAGATGCGTCGAGCCGTAGAGCACCTTGCGGTCTTTATCGAAAAAGAACGAACACGTCGTCCGGCCGTCGCCGCTGGAAACCATTTTCGTGCCCGAACCATCTATGTTCATGGTATATATTTGGTCACAGCCGCGGCCGTCACGTTTTGATTGAAATGAAAGCTGTTTTCCATCCGACGAAAAATAGGCTTCGGCGTTCTCGCCGCCAAAGGTGAGCTGTTTAATGTTCGTCAGGTGTTTTTCGCCGTCAACCGCAAGATCGGGATTCTGCGCAAATATATTGACAGTTGCGAGTAAAACTAGAAAAATGAAGGGCAATTTATATCTCATAGGTCTAATGTTATTATCTTCGTGATGACAAGCGGCATCCAAAAACATAAGTTTAGCGAATAAGCTTAGTAAATGAAAATCGTTTTCAATAAGATGCGATTTTACAAATAACTGGTTGATCGAAAAGTATGGCGTTTGAAACAAGCAAAGATGTGCTCGATTGGTACGAGAAACAGGACCGCACCTTGACCAAAGAGTTTATCGACGGCCTGCCGTGGCACGCCGTTAAAGATACACCTCTCGACCCGAAATTTATTCCCGTTCTGCTCTACATGCGCGATGTCGAGGTACTGACCGATATGTATCACCGCGAACTGCAGCGGACGCCGACGGGCCGCGACCCGGTGATCGCCAAGTTTATGGAACGCTGGGGAATAGAAGAGATCACGCACGGCCAGGTACTAAACCGTTTCCTGAACGAAGCCGGTTACGAGACGCCCGAGGATTGGCAAACGCAAACCCATCGCAACGTAACGACCACTTATCACACTTACACTTATCTAATGACGCTGCTGACGAACCTGCTCGGCAGTAGGTTTACCGCGACCCATATGGCGTTCGGAGCGATCCATGAAATGTCCACCGCACAAGCCTACCGCCGGATGATGGACCTGGCGGATCATCCGGTACTTTCCGTTATTTTAGAAGGAATTATCCGCGAAGAAGCGGCCCACACGCATTTTTATTGGAGCGTCGCCAAATTGGAACTGCAAAAAAGCGAAACGGCGCAGAAAATAGCACGCAAGGTGATCGACACATTCTATGTGCCGGTCGGACAGGGCTCGCTGGCAAAGAACCGGACCGAGTACTCGGTTGCCACTCTTTTCAGCGGTGACGGCGGCATTGATCAGATAGACCGTACCGTTACGAGTCGGGCCGGCCAATTGCCGGGATTTGAAGGCCTTACCAAGGTAACGAAACGCATTGCCCGCATCTGCGAGAAGTTTCGCCCGAGCAAGGCTGCCGCGGCCGCCGCATTCCTACTTTCGGTAAATTTCCACGCCGTCCTGTAACTCCATCGCGATCTTTCCCTCGCCCTCGGCGTAGTCAAGATGGGCAACGGCCTCCGAGATGGCCAGAAACCGGTGGACGTCATTGCTTGCGGCGTTTGGGAAAAGAGTTTGCGCCACCTGATAGGCGGTTGAACCAGCGGGTGCGATCAAGGAGATCACCTTTTTCTGCCGGTCGTCTATCGCCCGCACATATCGGTTGAATATCTCATCAAAATCCGTGACCGGTTCGCCGTGCCCGCCATACGCAAGCGTCGGTGAAAAGCTTCTGAGTTTTGCCAGGCTGACCAGATATTCGGCCAACGAAGCGAACCTTTTATCGGGATCGACCGGATCGGGCGAAAGGATGGGGTTTGGCGTGATCCGTTTAAGAACGCAGTCACCGCAGATAAGCGTACGGTCCGCTTCGCGAACAAATGAACACGAACCGGGCGTATGACCGGGCGTATGCAAGACCTTGAGCGCTCCGGACGCAAATTCAAGTTCTTGACCGTCATGAAGCGGCAAAAGATCGCTGTCGGCCAGCGAATCGGTCAGCAAACTGATCTCGTCGTAAAGGACGCGCATCGCATTGATAACCGTTTCCGGTACACCTGAACGAGACAGGAGTTTTCGGATATTCTCGTGCGAAAGACGGCCGGTGAGATGTCCCGTTTCCCAATTGTGGATAAATATCTCGGCGTCCTGGGCCTCATCGCGGACCTGTTTGGCCAGCCCGCAATGATCTTCATGAGCGTGCGTAAGCGCTATTCTGCGAATGTCCGTAAACTTGATCCCGTGCTTGGCCAAGCCGGTTCTTAAGGCTGACAAAGCCTCTGGTGTTTTCGGCCCAACATCTATCAGGGTGATCGGATCTTCGCGGATCAAATAGACATTTACGTCGCCGACGTAGAACGGCGTTGGAACCGAAACCGGGATGATCTTCATAACTTGCGATTGTCGATTTGAGATGCGTAATTGTCAAAACGCTAACTACAACAAGCCCGGTTCAGTTATCATTTTAAGTAAGTCATGCTAGAGTCTGCTCCGAAAATCGCGATCGTCGGCGCCGGGCCTGCCGGGGCGAGCCTCGCCATCAGGCTCGCTTCCAACGGATTTAATGTAACGGTGATCGAGAAGGAAACTTTTCCGCGGCACAAGCTGTGCGGAGAATTTATCTCGCCTGAATGTTTGCGGCATTTTGAGTCGCTCGGTGTGCTGGATAAAATGCTCAATGCCGGCGGCGAGCGGATCGTCGAAACACGTTTTTACGATCGAAGGGGAAATGGTTTTTCGGTTCCCAGCAGCCTACTTGATGACGGCGGATTTGCATTGAGCCTAAGCCGCTCGGAAATGGACCGGATATTACTCGATAAAGCGAGCGAAGCTGGAGCGAAGGTTCTTGATGGAACAAAGCTCACGGATGTTGACCTTCACGACAGCCGGATCCTCTCAATAAACGTGATCGGAAAAGACCGGCAACAGAGGAGCTTGGAGGCCGATCTGTTCGTTGACGCCACGGGTCGAAACCTGGCCCTTTCGAAGCTGGGGGCTCGCAAACTTTCGGGTGTTTCCAAGACCGCCCGGCGGTCGATCGCCGTTGGATTTAAGAATCATTTTAGCGGAGTGAGCATACCGCAGGGAATTTGCGAAATATTCGTTTTCCCCGGCGGCTATGGTGGACTGACTTCGGTCGAGAACGGCCTGGTAAATCTTTGTTTTCTGATCGACTCAAAAGCGGCCCGGAGGATAGGCACAAATGCCGATACACTAGTTGAGCAGGCGGTTTTCCTAAATGCTCGTGCGGCAGCGGCCCTGGCAAACGCAAAGCCGGTGGGCGATTGGCTGGCCGTCTCGATAAATGCATTTGGAAGGAACGAACCGCCAAATGCGGTAAACCTGTTCTCTATCGGTGATGCGGCCGCATTTATCGATCCGTTCACAGGCAGCGGAATGCTTATGGCCCTTGAAAGCTCGGCACTGCTTGCATCGGCGATCGCCGCATATCCTTTTTCTCCTGCACGGATCGCCGCCGAATACCACGCGGAGCATCATAAGCTTTTCGGTCGCCGGCTTCGAGTTTGTTCGATACTTCGAAGGGCAGCCTTCCTGCCCGTTATTCCATCGGCCGTAATCGGTTTTTTACGCCTAAGCAAATTAAGTAGAAACTACCTGGCCGGTTCGACGCGTTCAGCCAAACACTGGGCGCCAAACACGCCTGAAACATTTGAAAATCAATGAGTTTTTGCTTGCCTAATGAGGAAATTTAGGTTACAAACCTTAAAGCACATCAATTCAAAGTAGTAGTCAGCGGCTTAACAGATAAAAATTCGGACATTCCGGCCCTTATCCGGAAGCAATATCCTCTACACTTCCATCACAAGTATTTCGCGGACGAGACTCGGCAAAGATTCAATATTTAGGAGAAAACCATGAGAGCAGTTACCTCAAGATTTAGTGAGATCACTATTAAGTTTGCAATCTTTGCGGTGATCGCCGCTATCGGAACCTCGATGGCATTCGGCCAGGCGCAGGCAACAAGTGCCGATCTTTCCGGCACCGTCGTTGACCCCACGGGTGCAGTTGTTTCAGGCGCGACGATCACCGTCCGAAATACGGCAACGGGCATCTCGCGAACGGTTACCGCGGGTGCGGTAGGAAATTATCAGCTGATCGGGCTTCCGCCGGGAGAATACGAGGTTAGCGCCGAGGCCGCTACCTTCAAGAAGGTTATAATTTCAGGCGTCCGGTTGACGGTTGGCCAGGCGGCCGAGCTGACGATCAAGCTTGAACTAGGTGAAGCTTCGGCGGTTGTTAATATTACGGGCGAAGATGTTCAGTTGGTCGAAACAACCAGGACAACCGTCTCGAACACGATCGGCCAGGAACGCATCGAAAATCTTCCTATCAACGAACGAAGCGCGACCGGCTTTGCCTTGACGCTTTCAACCGTCGGCCGCGATAACGGCCGGCCGGTCGGCCCGGCACCGACATCGGGTCTAAATATCGGCGGCCAGCGTGGGCGCTCGACATTAGTTCAGGTGGACGGCGCCGATTTTACGGACAATTCGATCAACGCCGCCCGCACAACAGTTTCGCAGGAAGCCGTGCAGGAATATCAGGTGACAACAAACTCGTACCTGCCCGAATTCGGCCGGGCAACGGGCGGAATCGTAAATGTCGTGACCAAGAGCGGAACCAACGATTTTCACGGCAATGTATTCGGCTTTATCCGCGACAAGAGCATACAGGCCCGAAACGCATTTGCACCGATAATTGACGGCGACCCGAACAAACGGCCGCCATATACGCGGGTGCAGTACGGAGCCACATTCGGCGGGCCGATCATCAAGGAGAGGACTTTTTTCTTCGGCTCATTCGAGCAGCGAAGACGGCAGGAGTCGGGCTTCTTTACAAGCGATGTGATCGGCAATCAGACGGCGAGCATCACGATCGGGGCTCCGTTCTTTCCTGCTTCGCAAACCTACAATTTCCTGACCCCCCAACAAGTCACATTCGTCCAGACCGAACTTGGAAGTGGAGATATGGCACGGATCCAGCGGGCACTAGGTTTTGTCCAGTTGGCCTCAATCGGAGGTCAGACGGCGCTTAACGGCGCGAGCACTTTGATAAATTTCGTTCCGGGAATCGGCGTACCGCAGGGTCAGGTCATCGGGCCGAGGCTCGTGCTCTCCGGAACGCCGGTACCTTTAACACGCGATTCCCGCGGCGAGTTGGTTGCGTTCAGGCCGCTTAATCAGCTTAGAAAAATTTTTCCGATATCCGAAGCGACAACGTTCTCATCGATTCGCGTCGATCATCTCATAACGCCCGGCCAGCAGCTTTCGCTGCGTTTCGGCTATAATCCAAGCGATGTAAATGGTATTCAGGACGAATCGCAAAATCAGACGCTTGGCCAGAACGATTATTCGCGCACCGGTATTCAAACTTTGCGAGACACGTCCTTCGGCGTGTCGCTTTCGAGCGTTCTCCCGCACAATCTTATCAACGAGGCATACTTTAATTTTGGCCGCAGAAAAGCGACCTTCGATTCTCAGGTTCCGAGCGTTGCTCATCAGATTGCTGGAACCGGCTTTATTGGCTCGAATCCTTTCTCGCCCGTGGACCGGACGGAAACCAGATTTCAGATTCGCGATAATATGACGTGGGTAACCGGCCCGCATATCATCAAGTTCGGCGCGGACTTTAATTTTATCGACATCAAGGCAAGTTTCGAGCTAAACTTTCCTGCGTTGTTCAATTTTAGCCAGCAGTCGTGCGGCACTCTTGTCACGGGCTGTGTCGGGGCGGCGTTTACGCCAAATCAGACCTACGGGCTCGGGTTTCCGAGCGTATTTATCCAGGGATTCGGCAACCCGAACAGCGCATTGAAAAACAAGCCGATAGCGTTTTTTGTTCAGGATACGTGGAAAATCGTCAAGAATTTGACGCTAAATTACGGGCTGCGGTACGACCTTGAGCTTACCCAGGAATTCGCTCCTTCGGCTTTTCAGGATCCGCTGACCGGAATTACGCTGACCGAGCAGGACGTGCAGGTAGCCCAGGACGCATTGAATGTTACGCAGGGATTCCCTCGTGACAAGAATAATTTTGCCCCGCGGATCGGAGCGGCATGGGACGTATTCGGCAACGGCAAAACAATTTTGCGGGCGGCTGGCGGCATTTTTTACGATCATCCGCTATTGGCGGTCGCCTTTAATTCGGATATCGCAGACGGATCACAGCAGCAACAGGCGACTCTGCTTCCGATAGGCGGCCCGTCACCGACCGGTCTGTTCAACGCATTTCAGGTATTTCACGGCACCGTCTGCGGCGTTCAGGGATCGGCTCCGGCAATTTGCGGGCCGGCCGTAACGCCGGGCGTGGCGAGTTCTGCCCAATATCTTTTCGGGTTTCAGCGGTTTGATTCGAGCAAATTTACTGGATTTGGACCGATTCTGCCTTTTACGCTTAACGTGGGCAAGGATTTCCAGTATCCGGATGCGTTCCAGGGCAATCTCGGCTTCGAGCAGTTGATCGGCAAGGACATGTCGTTTTCGGCGAGTTATATCACCGTACAGGCCCGGCACCTTGCTCATCCACAAGACGTTAATACGGTCAATACGGATGCACTCATCGAGAATTTTCGCCGGTTTGCCGGACGGGCGCCAACGGGTCTTGCCGAAGCGGCATTTTTCTCTCTGCCAACGGCTTGCCCCGGCGCAGGCTGTCCTCCCGGATACACAGTCGTAATTCCGGGGCTCGTGGGGCGAAATGGGCTCGGCCAAACCGTTGTATCGGGCGTTGCCGCCAACTTTTTCCGAAAGATCGGTCCGAACTATTTCTTTATTGCGTCGGCAACGGGGGGGCTCGTCAATAAGGCAGCGTTCGATGCCGCAATTGCTGGTAGCGTACGTACGCCAGGGCCGATCAATCCATATGCGGATGTGAATGCCCAATTGTCCGATGGCAATTCTTCCTACAACGCCCTGAATCTGGAGTTGAAAAAACGCTTTTCAAGCAATATTCAATTCTTTGCGACCTATACCTGGTCACATTCAATAGATGATTCGTCCGATCTGCAGACACTTCTTAAGCCACAGGACAACACAAATTTCCGGGCAGAGCGTGCGGATTCGCTCTTCGACCAACGGCACCGCTTTGTGTTCAGCGGCATTTTGGGATCACCTGATAGGTGGAGGTCGGGCAATGGTTTGCAAAAATTTCTTTATGGATTTACTCTCGCGCCCATCATTGAGGTCGGTTCCGGCCGGCCGTTTAACATAATCGCGCCGGGTGATGCCAATGGCGATTTCCAAAGCACAAACGAACGCCCGACGGTTCGCCCGGACGGGTCGCTTTGCCAGACGGGCGTCGATACCAATTGTCTTACGGGGGTTTTTCCAGCCAACGGCAATTTGGGCAGAAACATGGGGTTGACTCACGGTTTCTTCTCAGTGGATATGCGCGTCAGCCGGAAAGTTCGTTTTGGTGAACGGATAAGCCTCGATCTGATCGGTGAGGTATTCAACCTGTTCAATCGCTTTAACGAGGCATCGGCGAATCCGTTTTACAACGTCGTCAATACCTTTGGCCAGCGCAGCGGCAACGGGCGCTATTTCAGCCAGCCGACGTCGGCCTATGACCCGCGTCAGTTTCAATTCGGATTGAAGCTGAATTTCTAAGGCTGAGCCAATTTGCTTTACGCGGCCGGTCTGCTTCGTGCAGATCGGCCGTTTCTATTTTGATCCGGTATCGCCGATAATTTTCGAAGTGCTGTCGCTAACTCAACAAATAAGGGAGAAAGCCTTTGAGATCGGCATTCAGAAGATCGGGATCGTTCGGGCCGAGCCGCTGACAGCCGAGGGGGAACACCTTCTCGGCTGGCTGTCAAGCGGCTTTCAGGGCGAAATGGCGTGGATGGACCGCGAACCGGAGAAACGCGCGAATCCGCAGCTTTTGTTTCCGGAAGCAAAGAGCATGATCGTTTGTGCGGTCAATTATTTCACGCCGCATACACACGACAACTGCGATAGCTCTGGCAAAATTTCCCGGTATGCGTGGGGCGACGATTACCACGATGTCGTTAAGGAAAAATTACGCAGCTTGCTTGCGTGGATCAAGAGTGAAAATTCATCCGCAGAAGGCAAGATCTGCGTGGACACGTCGCCGATCATGGACAAAGCATGGGCCGTTCGGGCCGGAATAGGGTGGCTTGGGAAACACTCGAACGTCATCACACAGGAATTCGGGTCGTGGGTGTTCCTCGGCGAGATACTGTTGAACCTGGAACTCGAGTACGACGTTGAACAGGTTCCGGACCATTGCGGCACGTGCACCCTGTGCCTTGATGCCTGTCCGACCGGGGCGATCGTCGAACCTTACGTCGTCGATTCGCGAAAATGTATTTCCTACGGCACGATCGAATTTAGAGGCGAAGAACTTCCGCCGGAGATCGGCTCGAATCTGCAGGGCTGGCTTTACGGGTGCGACATCTGCCAGGACGTCTGCCCGTGGAACCGTTTTGAAAAGCCAAGCGGCGAGGCACGTTTTGAACCGCGTAACGGGGAGGTCTCAGCAAATCTGGATGGAGTTCTGTCACTGACGCCCGAAACGTATGCGGAACGTTTTCGCGGAACGTCGATCAAGCGTGCGAAACTTGCCGGATTGAAACGCAATGCATGGGGGATCAAGAAAATTTTGTCGGAAGACTAATTTTGTATTCGGAATAGGTGAAAAATGATAACTGAAAACGGAAAATCGGAAGAAAGAAACTCTTAGCTTATCACCTCATACCTATCACTTTTCATTTATTCCGAAAGGACTCTACTAACCATTATAATTGTTTGTTCGAAACCCTCTTTTGATCGCCTTTCTAAAGAGTTATGATTCAGCTATGGAGTTGAAGGACGCCCATAATCGGACGATTCGCGATCTTCGAATATCGCTGACGGATCGGTGTAACTTCCGGTGTTTTTACTGCCTTCCGCATGGTGAGCCTTCGTGGGCTAAGAAAGAGAAACTTCTCTCGTTCGAAGAGCTTGAATATGTTTCCGCCGTTTTTGTTTCGCTTGGTATCGAAAAAATACGCCTCACCGGCGGCGAACCCCTTATACGGCGCGACGTGCCGGTCCTTGTCGAAAACTTGTCCCGGCTAAAACCGCGTCTTGCAGACATCGCGCTAACGACGAACGGTTTCGATTTTGTCCGACATTCGGAGGCGTTGAAGGCGGCGGGACTTGACCGCGTGACATTTAGTCTCGACAGTCTGCGGCCCGAAAAATTTGAGGAGATAACGGCTGTCGATGGATTGGATAGGGTCCTGCGGTCGATTGACGCGGCAAGGTCGCTCGGTTTTGAGCCGGTAAAGATCAATGCGGTCATCGTCCGTGGTCGAAATGATGACGAACTCGTCGATTTCGCTCGTTTCGCGCGTGATCACGCCCTTAGCATGCGGTTTATCGAATTTATGCCGCTCGATTCGGGCCACGAATGGAGCCGTGAAATGGTCGTATCGGGCCGTGAAATTCGCGACGCGGTAAATGAAGTATTTCCGCTGCGCTTGAAAGAAACCTCACGCGGCAGCGAAACGGCCTGGAAATACGACTTTGCCGACGGTGCGCCCGGCGAGATCGGCATCATTGCGCCGGTCACCGAGATGTTCTGCGGAGCCTGCTCCCGCATTCGCCTGACCGCCGACGGTCAGATACGCACATGCCTGTTCTCAACAACTGAACACAACCTTCGCGACATCCTTCGCGGCGGAGCCTCACGCGAGGAACTCATAGATTTCATCCAA
>JBGTJP010000013.1:0-40187 GCA_041745075.1 Pyrinomonadaceae bacterium
AACATCGATCGAAGATTAATGTTCATCATCTTGTCCCAATCGTCCAGGGTCGTGTCTTCGATCGACCCATTCATGATAATTCCGGCGGCATTCACGAGAATATCGATCTTGCCATGGCCTTCAACCGTTTCGGTTACGAGCCGGTCGATCTGAGAAGTTTCGGTAACGTCGGCCAGGTGATGTTTCACGACGCCGTCAAACTGACGCGCCTCGTCCAGCAAATTGCTAAGCTCGACCTGATTTCGCCCAACGGCAACGACGGACGCTCCGGCCCGCGCAAAGCGGATCGCCGCGGCCCGGCCGATACCGCTACTCGCACCGGTGATTACTGCAACTTTATCTTTCATACGTGTTTTATTGTTTGGAACGCCGTTTAGAATAGCAATGAAAACCGGCTAAAGACAAACTTTGCCGGTATGACGGCTTTAAAACAATTGAGGACAGCCGACGTTTTCGACTGTCCTCAATAAGATCTGTTTTACGGCCGATGGGCCTCGCGAACTTTAGAACTCGCTTGTTTGCGGCTTCGCGATAATGAATTTATCGATCGCGGCCTTCGTTTCATCGCGTTTGCGGGCCTGAAAATCGGTCACCCAATTCTTAACAGTCGATACCATTTCGCGGGCGGCATGGGTCTTTTCCGCCTTTGCCGATTTTACCTTTACGACTGCGGAGGCAACAGCCTCCGACCGCTTAATTACCTTTATTTTCATGTTATTCGTCATTATATGATTGCCTTCCTCCTTGTTATTGTTAGCTCTTTTTGATCCGGCGCTTGGAACACCCGGCCCTTACTGATGTATGTACTGCAATCGGTGTGCCGTAACATAGACGTATCAGCCTTTGAGATTTTGCCTGGCGTTTATCAATATAATTTCAGTATTAGGACGATCGCAGGAACACAAAACTGTCAGGCTCAATAACTTAATACGTTCATAGTGCCCGTTTGTTCCCGAAAAATCGTTCATTTTGAAAGAATTTTAGGCGGCTGCACTCAATGAACGTCAACAAAATACTGTATGAGCAGTCAATTTCACTGATTTCAATCCTTTTGCCCCAATTTGCGTCCAAAACGTCGTACAAACGCGATCCGCCTTGACATAAGTCCGAATTCAATGCAATTTAACTACAACAAATCCCGCATTCATTTCGCCGAAAAAGCTATTAAGAGGAGAATTATGTTAAGGCACATTTCTATCCAAAGTGTTTTATTTTGTGCATTGATATGCACGGTTTCAGGACAGGAGCGCCCCACCGCGTTCATCAACGCCCGAATAATCCCGATCGCGGGACCGCCGATAGAACAGGGCGTTTTGATCGTTCATAAGGGGAAAATAACCGCTGTCGGCGATGCCCGAACGGTCCAGATGCCGTCAGGTGTTCAAACGGTCGATATGGCCGGAAAGGTTGTAATGCCTGGCCTCGTGGACAGTCACAGCCATATCGGCGGGCCGGCCGGAGCGGATTCGACAGGGCCGATCCAACCGGACGTTCGAATTCTGGATAGTGTCAATCCTCGTGCTTCAAGCATTCAGCGAGCTCAGGCCGGCGGCATCACGACTGTTAACGTAATGCCCGGTTCGGGCCATCTCGACAGCGGCCAGACGCTTTATCTCAAGCTTCGTGATGATCCGATAAAGATCGATGACCTTCTGATTATCGACAAGAACGGGAAATATATGGGTGGGATCAAGTTCGCAAACGGCACCAATTCGATCCGCGCGGCCGGCGGCAGTTTTCCTGGTACAAGGGCCAAATCGGCGGCTCTTGTTCGCGAACAGTTCATTAAAGCTCAGGAGTACCGCGACAAGATCGCAAAGGCAGGAAACGACAAAAGCAAACTGCCGCCCCGCGATCTGGCGATGGAAGCCCTGGTTGAGGTGCTTGAAGGCAAACGGACGGTGCATTTTCACACTCACCGCCACGACGACATAATGACCGCATTGCGTCTGTCCAAAGAATTTGGCTTCAAGATCGTTCTCCAGCACGTCTCAGAGGCCTGGAAAGTCGCCGATGAGATCGCGAAAGCAAAGGCCCCGGCGTCGATAATCATGATCGATGCTCCCGGCGGAAAGCTTGAGACCGTCGATGTCGATTTTAAGAACGGCGCGGCGCTTGAGAAAGCCGGTGCGCTGACGGGCTTTCACACGGACGACGGCATCACGGATTCCCGCTGGTTCCTGCGTTCAGCCGGACTTGCCGTTCGTGCGGGCATGAGCCGCGAAAAAGCTCTTTATGGCATGACAATGGCAAACGCGATCATGCTCGATCTTCAGGACCGGGTGGGGTCCCTCGAAAAAGGCAAGGATGCGGACTTCATTATCCTGTCGGGCGATCCCCTGAGCGTTTACACTCACGTCGAACAAACCTGGATCGAGGGCCGGAAGGTCTTCGACCGGTCCAATCCTGCCGACCGAATCTTCGCGACAGGCGGCAAAGGGGCCACTGAGGACGGCGACGCTCACTCGGACATACATTGCTTTGACGGCGACATTGGAGGTGGAAACTAATGCGGACAGCCAAAATAACAACTAATACAGCACGATCAAGGTTCGATTCTTTTTCCCTCCTTTCTCTGTGTACTCTGTGGCTAGTTCTTTCAGTCTCGGCCTACGCACAGATAGCCGTAAAGGGCGAAACCGTTTGGACTATGGCCGGCGAACCGATCACAAATGGGGTTGTTTTGATAAAGGACGGCAAGATCGAGGCCGTCGGGCCGGCCTCTTCCGTTAACATTCCAACCAACTATCGCATAATTTCCGCTAAAGTCGTCACGCCCGGCCTGATCGACGCCCACACGGTCATTGGGCTTAATGGTTACCTGAACCAGCCGCACGACCAAATGGCCCTCGACGGAGGTGCGTCGTTTCAGCCGGAACTTAGGGCGACCGACGCGTACAACGCCCAGGAAAAGCTCGTCGAAGTGGTGCGTGAGTACGGAGTGACGACGATCCACACAGGACATCAGCCGGGCGCCTTGGCTTCGGGCCAGACGATGATCGCAAAGACGTCGGGCAAGAACGTCGATGAGGCGACCTTCGTGCCGACCGCGATGATCGCCGTAACACTTGGCTCCGGAGCTAACGCCGCCCAGGGAAAATCGCCGGGAACGCGGGCAAAGCAGGTGTCGATGCTCCGGGCCGAACTGATAAAAGCTCAGGAAAACCTTGCCAAGACCGAACAGCCAAAAGATCTCAAATCGTTGATAATGGCCCGCGTTATTAAACGCGAAATACCTCTGCTCGTCACTGCCGAGGCGGCCCAGGACATCTCGACGGCGCTTCGCATTGCAAAGGAATTCAATATCAAGATCGTCCTCGATGGCGTTGCGGACGGGCATTTGATGGCAAGCGAAATAAAGGCGTCCGGCTTCCCCGTAATAGTCCACGCCACAATGGCGAGGCCGGGCGGTGAACGGGCCAATCTTTCGGTCGAGAATGCGTCGAAGCTCCGAGCGGCGGGTATTCCCGTTGCTTTGCAAAGCGGCTACGAGGGATATGTACCAAAAACGCGGATCGTCCTTTTTGAAGCGGCAATGGCGGCGGCTAATGGCTTAACTCAACGCGGCGCTCTTGCACTAATAACCATCGACGCCGCGAAAATTCTCGGTATCGACAAACGGGTCGGCTCGATCGAAAAAGGAAAGGACGCCGACATCGCAATGTACGACGGCGACCCATTCGAATTCACAACCCACTGCACCGGCACGATCATCGATGGAAAGCTGGTAAGCGATGTGATCAAATAATTCGACGACCTTAATCGGTCAGAGACGAGTAAATAAGAGCCCTAAGTTTTCCGTAATCGTCTATTGAGCCGGCGGGTAAGAGCTGCGTGAAATAGACGACAACCATTTGTTCCTTCGGATCGACCCAATAGTTTGAATGATAGGCGCCGCCCCAGCCGAATTCGCCGGCCGTCGATGGAGCACCATACGTTCCCAGATCCTTTACGATCGAGAATCCCAGGCCAAAGCCCTGCCCTTCACGAAACGCGAGGCCCCGCAAATGATCGACCGCCATTAGTTCCACGGACTTTCGGCCGAGGATGCGTTTGCCGTCGATCTGGCCGCCATTGAGCAGCATCTGCAAAAACCTGGCATAATCACGAGCGGTTGACAGCAATCCCGCACCGCCCGAAAAACTTTTTCGAGGGCCGTTGAGGTAATGCCCCTGACTGGCTATAGTTCCCGCATCTGGGGCCCGTTCGATCTTGCCGTCTTTCGCGGAATAAACCACAGCGAGACGCTCGGCTTTTGCCGGCGGCAAGTAAAAGCTGGTGTCCTTCATCCCTATCGGATCAAAAATGCGGTTCTGAAGAAACTGGTCAAAGGATTGCCCGCTCGCCTTTTCGATCACGACCCCGAGAATATCGGTGGAATATCCATATATAAATTTTTCACCAGGCTGCGCGTCCATCGGCAGCTCTGCCATCCTGCTTACAGTCGCGGCGATCGGCTCGTCGCGATCCGCGAAATAAAAGCCGGTGATCTTAGCAGCCTCCCACTTATCTTTTGCCGGGCCCGTGCCGTAGCTTATCCCGGACGTATGTGTCAGCAGGTCGCGTATCGTTATCTGCCGCTTTGCTTTTACGACGTCGTACCCGCCGCCATCTTTCGGGACCGCGACGGTCGAGTTTGCAAAACCGGGTATGAATTTGCTGACCGGGTCGGAGATCAGAAGTTTCCCTTCTTCCTGCAGCATCATGATGCCGACGCTGGTTATGGCTTTGCTTTGGGAGGCAATGCGAAATATTGCGTCCGCCGCCATCGGCGCATTTGCCTCGCGGTCACGCTGGCCGAATGTATGCAGATAAGCAACTTTACCGCGCCGCAGCACCATCGCAACGCCGCCGGCAAGCTGGCCGTTTTTTGCATATGCATCAAGCGTCGTCGAAAGCAGGCCCAGTCGCTGCGACGACATTCCTACATCCTCAGGTTTTGCACGCGGCAATTCCTGGCCAAACAAACAAATGGACGAGAGATTAAAGAGCAGTGCGAGTGTCAAGGCTCGCTTTGAAAATGTGCGTGTTTTCATAAATTAGGTTGAGGTCTCCGTCCGGCATTATAGGGTGTGACCTCTGCGACTTCAATGTTACGCCGTATCGCGCTTCTAACTTCGTTTATGCTAATCTTTCCTCGCTCAATTCCAAATCACTCTATTCGATCAAACACATATGAAGGCACCGGTACTTTTATTTGTATTTCTCCTCTTTGTCCTTTCTGCATTTGGCCAGACACCAACGCGGCCCGGCGAACCCCGGCCTCAGGCGACGCCGACGCCGTCCGACGGGCCCGAGCCGGAGAAAACGCCTGCGGCTCGCACGCCGGTCAAAGAAGAACCGCCGGTCGTGACGAAACATTCCATCCGCGTCGGTTCAAAAACGCTCAATTACACGGTGACGACCGGCTTTATGCCGCTAAAGAACGCCGTTTCGGGCGACACAGAAGCCAGGATCTTCTTCATGGCGTATTCGCTGGACAATGCGCCTGCCGGCCGTCCGCTGATGTTCTCGTTCAACGGCGGGCCAGGTTCGGCGTCCGTCTGGCTGCATTTGGGTGCGCTCGGCCCAAAGCGGGTGAAAATGCTCGATGACGGCCTGATGCCGCCACCGCCTTATGAAATGGTCGATAACGACCAGACGTGGCTGACCGAAACCGATATGGTATTTATCGACCCGGTCGGCACCGGTTATTCGCGGGCGGCAAAACCCGAACTGGGGAGCAAATTCTTTGGCGTAAACGGTGATATCGAGTCGGTCGGCGAGTTCATACGCCTGTATCTTGGCCGCTATGAACGATGGTCCTCACCCCTTTTTCTTGTAGGCGAAAGCTATGGGACGACGCGGGCCGCGGGCCTTTCGAACCATCTTTTTGAGAAAGGCATCGGCCTGAACGGCATCCTGTTGGTCTCGACCGTGATGAATTTTCAAACTATCCGGTTCGCGGACAACAATGACCTGCCACTCGTGCTCATCCTCCCCTCCTATGCGGCAACGGCCTGGTACCACAAACGCCTCTCGCCTCAGATGCAGGCAAAATCCGTCGAGCAGATCGCGGAAGAGGCCCGTAACTTCGCCGCGAACGAATATATGCCCGCAATGCTGCGGATCAACACGCTTTCGGACGCGGACCGGACGGCCCTTGCCGAAAAATTCAGTTCGCTGACCGGCCTCAGCCGCGATTTTATCGAACGGAACAATTTCCGTGTCGATCTGGGCGAATTTAATAAGGAGCTCTTGCGGGCAGAACGGCGGACGACAGGCCGTCTCGACAGCCGCTTCAAAGGGATAGACCGCGATGCGGCCGGCGACGGTCCGGATATGGACCCGAGTATGTCGGCCATCCGAACGCCCTACACCGCCGTATTCAATTCCTATGTTCGTGGCGACCTGGGTTTCAAATCCGACCTCGAGTACTACATTCTGGGCGGCGGTATCTCGTCGCCGTGGAATTGGAACACGAATAATGCCTACGCCGACACAAGCATTCCGCTAAAGAACGCGATGGCAAAGAATCCGTACATGAAGATAATGGTCGCCTGCGGCTATTACGATATGGCAACGCCCTTCTATGCGGCGGAATACACTGTCTCGGCGATGAACCTCGACCCGCAGCTTCGGCGGAATTTATCGTTCACCTATTACCCGTCGGGCCATATGATGTATATCGAGAAGAATTCGCTGAAAAAACTAAAGGACGACGCTGCGGCTTTTATTCAAATGTCGCTTCGGCGTTAGAACGAAACTCTGACCGTTTTCGGCAGATCGACTCGCAGAACGGATTCCTGATCGAATCTCTTTACATAAGCCGTGCGGATCTCTTCGATCTTTGCACGGCTTTCCTTTTTTGAACTGCTCGAATATAAGATAATGACCACGGCGCTCGGCTCCGTCACTATCCGGCCGGTTTTTTCCCTGTATTGCCCAGAGCCGGTTAAAACGGTAAAACCGTCGGGAAATCTCGGCGTCACCGTTTGGGCCAGAAAATTCTTCCACTCATCGTCCGAAACCAAAGTTCCGTCCGGTTTTGACCACCCAAAATAAAGCTCGGTGCGGTAAAACTTTTCGGCCTTTACGACTGTAGATGTTCGAGCGGGCTGCGGAGCCTGGGCCGGTGATCCTTCCGAAAAAAAGGAAACGCCGAGAAAGAAAACCAGAAAAACCGCGGCTTTATTGGATCGCTTCATTTTGTGCGCGTTCTTCAGTGATGTTTCGACTTGCCCGCCAGCAGATCGACCGCATGCTGAAGAGCGGGCTGAATGACCTCAAAACAATCCGTCACGCCTTTGGGCGAGCCCGGCAAATTTATTATCAAAACCTTACCGCGGCTTCCGCATACGGCGCGGGACAACATCGACAAAGGAGTTTTCTCCGCCGTTTCTCGGCGCATTGCTTCGGCCAGCCCGGGTGCTTCGCGTTCGATAACGGCACGCGTCGCTTCGGGCGTATTGTCTCGTGGCGAAAACCCGGTCCCGCCCGTCGTGATTATCAAATTGACATCATCACGGTCGGAATTTGCGACCAGCGTTTTCTTTATCGCTTCCAGATCGTCGGAAACGATTACTTTTTCATGGACCTCGGCTTTGATGCCCAGAAGCAGCCCGACAAGCGTCACTCCCGACACATCGTCAGCCTCCTGACGGGTGTCACTAACACTTACAACCATAGCCTTTATAGGTGTTTTCGCCATTGGAAAAATAGATTCCTTTAAAAACTACCCAAATATCTGAAACTGCCTTTCTTTGAAAATTCTGAGGTTTCAAGTTGCGTCATCTTATTCCTCTCGTTCCTCTAATTCCTCTAATTCCTCTTATTCGGTGGTCAAAAAGAGCGAACCACGGAAGCAGACGAATAAGAGAAAATAAAATGAATCGATCACCAGATTGCGATTTCATGGCTCAACTAACGGTCGATTCTATCTTCTCCAAGGCCCGCATCCGCCTACTATAAAACACGCTCAGCAGAACGCCAAAGACGACCAGAAGCATTCCCGCAAACGCTTCGGTAGATTGCATTTCGCCAAACCAAAACGATCCTATCAACAGCGCATAGACCAGGCCTGAATAATTGACGATCGCCACGCCGGCCACAGCTTCTTTTTGGAGCGCGTTCGTCAGAAATATTTGTCCCAATTGCGAAAACACGCCGATCAAAAACAGGTAGAACCAATCCCATCCGCTGGGCATTTCCCACGCGAAAAATAGACTGATAAAACCCGCGACGGCACCGAACAGTTGAAAATGGAGAACGATCGTCAATGGATGCTCGGTTCCGCGCATACTTCGAACAAGGTTATACGCCACACCCGAACAGAATGCCGCGAAAATGCCGATCGCGAGATAGAAAGGTGATATGCGCGGGTCGAACCGCTCAATGAGAAGAACCCCTGAAAAAGCGATAGCATAAAAAAACCACTGCATCGAGCGCACCTTCTCGCTCAACACAAAGATCGCGATGACACTGGTAAAGATCGGCGAAAGATACTGGATAGTCATCGCCGAAGCCAACGGAATGTTTTGCAGCGTCGTAAAGAAAAAGAAAAGGGCCGTCGTGCCGAAGAACCCGCGAAGAAAAAGCATCTTCCGGTTCGACCCTTTCCAATCGGCACCCGCCCGCCGCAGGCCGATAAAGCAAAAAATCGTCGCCACGGCGCACCGGAAAAACACGATCTCCATCGCGGGTATATGACCGACTTTTTTTACAAGGATGTTGGCAAAAGAAAATGCGAGCGTGGAAAGGAACATCGCACGCACACCGGCGGTAAGAAATGCGTTGTCGTTGTTCAAGAAGTAATTTGAGGTTTTTTCGATGCGCCGGAACAGCCGCAATCATTCTCACAGCCCTTCTTTGAAGAGAACGACCGCGTTCGAAGAAATACGATCCGGCCGACGTAACCGGCTGCGGCCACGATCAATATCGCTGCGATCATTTCCTGAAAACCCATTTTTATCTATTCAAAACCCAACAGCCGTCCTCCCTGATAGGTAATGAACGCTCCGATATAAGCGAGGACCGTCATATAACCTACCATAAAAATCGGCCACCTCCACGAATTCGTCTCGCGGCGGACGATGGCGACCGTTGACATGCACTGCATTGCAAGGACAAAGAACACCATCAAGCTAAGTGCCGTCAGCGGCGTCCAGACGATGCTGCCGTCTGGATTTCTGGCCTCGCGCACTGCGCCGATCAGCGTTTGTGATTCTTCATTTTCATCCTTTCCGACATTGTAAATTATGCTCAGCGTCGAAACTAAAACTTCCCTTGCGGCAAAGCTCGCGATCAACGCCACGCCGATCTTCCAGTCATAACCCAAAGGCCGGATAACGGGTTCGATCGCGTGCCCAAGCCGCCCCGCGTAACTGTTCTGAAGCTGTTGGCTTTCCGGCGCAAGATCTGAACTTTGACCTTCGCTTACCTGGACAGTCTGGCTTTGGGACGCAGGATCCGAGACCTCTCTGGGAAAATACATCAGCGCCCAAAGGACGATCGAGATCGCAAGGATCACCGTACCCGCCCGCTTCACAAAAAGCCACGCCCGCGTCAGCATATTTTGCAGGATGGTGCGCAGATTCGGCATCCGGTAAGGCGGCAGTTCCATGATGAACGGGGCCGGTTCCGCTTTCAGTATCGTCCGTTTTAATAAGAACGCCACGACGATGGCGACGGAAATTCCGAGCAGATACATCGCCAGCATCAGTACCGCACCGAGCGAAATAAATCCGAAAACAGTTTGGCCGGCAAAGAACGCCCCGATCATCAGCGTATAGACCGGAAGCCTGGCCGAACAACTCATCAGCGGGGCGATCATTATCGTCGCGAACCGGTCGCGCGAATTCTCGATGGTCCGCGTGGCCATGATCCCCGGGATCGCACACGCAAAACTGCTCATCAGCGGCAGAAAAGCTTTTCCGTGCAGCCCGACGCGGCTCATCAGCTTATCCAGCATAAAGGCCGCCCGTGCCATGTACCCCGTATCTTCAAGGATCGAGATAAAGAGGAAAAGGAGCAGTATCTGCGGAAGAAAAATAAGAATGCCGCCGACCCCGGCCACGACGCCGTCAACTATCAGGTCTGACAATATTCCCGCGGGCAGAAGGTTGCGGACCTCGCCGCCGATAAAACCAAAGCCGCTCTCTAAAAGATCCATCGGCAGCGAAGCCCAGCTAAAGATCGTTTGAAAAACGACCAAAAGCACCAGCAGCAGGATCAAGAGGCCAAAAAATCTGTGCGTAAGTACCTTGTCTATTTTCTCGGAGAACCGATGTGCCTCGCGGTCTCTATGCTTAACCGTTTCCTGAACGACCTTTGAAATAAAAGAATACCGGGCGAATATGCGGGCGTTTTCGCTATCGCCGTCTTCGGGCGCTTGCGGCATGGGATGATCTGCCCGGGCTCCCGCAACCGAGCGCACGGCCTCGGCCAATTCCTGGGCGCCGCGATTATCGGCCGCGTTCACGGCAATTACCGGAACCTTCAAGAGCCTCGACATCTTCACCGCGTCGATCTCGTGCTTGCGCCTTTCAAAAACGTCGATCATCGTAAGCGCAACCACCACCGGCACCCCAAAATCGAAAAGCTGTGTTACGAGGTAGAGATTTCTTTCAAGATTCGTCGCGTCAACAACGGCGACTATCACATCGGGGCGGGCGAAGTGCAGTATCTTGCCCTCGATAACATCGCGGGCGATTGATTCATCTATTGAGGTCGTCTCGAGGCTGTACAGGCCTGGCAGGTCAATAACGGTGAAGGCGGCAGCGGCGGCCTTCCAAACACCGGAGCGGGATTCGACGGTGACGCCTGGATAGTTTGCTACCTTTTGTTTTAATCCGGTGAGAAAATTGAATAACGTGGTCTTGCCGGCGTTTGGGTTGCCGGCCAGCGCAATGGTCAACGCGTGAGACGGGGCAGACAGAACATCCATTGTCGGTAATTGCGTTGCGGCCACGGTTTAGGCAATTACCTCAACTAGTTCGGCCTCGCTTCGGCGCATCGCCAGGCTGTAGCCAAGAAGCCGCACCTCGAAAGGATCGCCGAACGGTGCGGTCTTTACCACCCGTATCGATACACCGGGAACCACGCCCATTTCCTGGAGCCGCCGGCTGATGGGGCCACTGCCCTGCACCGAGGATACCTGTGCCTCAGTACCCGGCGTAAGCGATGACAACATGATCCTCCGGTCGCCAGCCATCATTCCGTTTAACTCGATCGCATTAACCGCCATAGACGCGCCAATTGTACTCTAATTGAAATCAAATTTCAATTTCAATTGAATGTAAATGACGTTTACGGTTTAGATCGGATTTCACGTTAGGAAAGTCTGGAATGGCTCTCGTGCTTTTCTTTGAGATTTCTTTGCGTTCTTTGTGTAACACATCGGTGCAGCCAGCCCCTGCCGTAATGCGTAAACCAGGTTTACTGGGGCGGGATGACCTTCACGGATATTAGATCCGCCTGGTATTTGCCGACTGAGAATTTTATCGGCAGTCTGCGTTCGCCGTTTGCCAGCCATATCTTAAGGTTGAGTGCGTCAAGCTGCGGATTGCCAGTCCTGATTGTTACAAGCTGAGCCGAGATCTTTTCGCCGCGGGAGCTGATCAGCTCCGCCTCCGAAGGCCTGAGCGTAAAGACATACGGACGGTTTTCCCAAAATACGGCAACCCGCGTGTCGTTGATCGGGTTCGAGGTATCCTTGCTGGGTTTGAGATTAAAAGAACGGATAGCGTAAACGAGGCTGAGAATGCTGTGCGTGCCGACGGGCGCCTCGATCTGCGCCGCCCCCTTATAGGTGATCAGGTTCGTCTGTTCGTCAAAAATGGCCGTCTGATTGAGGCCTGCTAAACTACCGCTAAAATTTATGTCGAACCTTCGCGGGCCAAGGGTTTCCGGATTTACCTGGGCCTTGATACCGTCGCCTTTTGAAAATAGGCCGGCCGACGCGTCGGTCACAGTGGCGGAAAGCAAAAGGCTGTCCAGCCCCTGAAATTGTTTACGTTCGGCCGCCTGCAGCGTGAATGTGCCGATCGGCTGTGCATCCTGCGTGATCCTGTATTCGAGCGTCTCGCCAAGGACGAACGAAAGTTCGGGGACCAGCGGTTGATTATCGATATAAAGCTGCGGTGTCGGCGTCGGGACCGGAGTTGGCTTTGGCGTGGAGATCGGCGTTGGCGTCGGCAATGGATCGGCCTGCGGTTCGACGTTCTGAATACTTGCGACCTTTGCCCGAAATTCGCCCTTGGCCGTTCGAAAACGGATCGCTACCGGGACCTTTGCCTCATCCGTGCTTAGATTTATCCGAAAATCCTTTATCCCTATCTCGGTAAAATAATCGCATTGCACGGTGTGCAGCGTAGTTTCAAACCCGCCCGCGTCCGTCCGTATCTTCTCGTTGCCAGTCATTTGAAATGTGACGGGATAGACCTTTTCGTTCTCGTAGATGTTGAAGGCACCAGTGCCCAACGAGTGGCGGATGCGATAGATCATCGTGAGAAGCTCTAAATTGCCGGTCGGAGCCGCAAGGTTGTTTTGGATAGATTCCTTCGGAATACCACCTATATTTTGAACGCGGGTTATGTAAAGCGGAACACCCTCGGGCGAAGCAAAAACATTTCTTGATTCGTCAACAAGATAAAAAGCGGCGCTTACAAAATCGAGTGTTTTGACACGGCCGCGAAGCTCGATCGCTTCCACATCGCCTATCTTTCCTTTCGAGACCGTGGATAACTCGGCGTAAGCAACATTTGAAAACTTTTCGAAGCCAACGGTATAGGTCAGCCGTTCGCCAACCTTGAAAGGGCCGTCCTGATCCGGTGTTGCAGGCTGCGGGAGTAGCGCGACGTTGGATAACGCAACAAGCGCGGCCAACCGCAGCCAGAGCAATACCGTGGCCAAACTTCTGTTTCCGATGCGGGGCGATTTATCGGGCATAAATTTCCGGAAGAATTATAAGCTCTCCCTGATCTCTTTCAGTATTTTCTCGGCCGCGTCGCGCGGATCCGGCGCGTCGGTAATGGGCCGGCCGACGACCAGGTGGTCCGCTCCTTTTGAGATCGCCGTTCCCGGTGTCATTACACGCGTCTGATCGTCATTTGTTGCGTTTTCCGGTCTGATGCCGGGTGTAACGATCAAAAAACCGGGTTTCGATACGGCCGAACGAATAATTTCGATCTCGTTGGCTGAAGCCACAACACCGTCAAGGTCCGCCGATTCAGCCAGTCTAGAAAGCCTTTTGACCTGAGTCTCCACGTCTTCTCTAACGCCGGTTTCATTCAGCACCGGCATACCGGAACTGGTTAAAACAGTTACACCGATGATGCGCGGCCGTTCGCGGTTGCTCGCGGCACAAGTTTCGGCTACCTCATTAAAGGTTCTCTTCATCATCTCGCTTCCGCCGGAAGCGTGGACGTTGAACATCCAAACACCCATTCTGGCCGCCTCGATCCCGGCTTTTGCAACCGTGTGGGGAATATCGTGGAACTTGAGGTCGAGAAATATTTTCTTACCGGCGGAAACCAGTTCTTCAACGAATTTCGGGCCGGCAGCCGAAAACAATTGCAGCCCGATCTTAAAACTATCCGCCAAACCATCGAGGCCGCTGACCAATGTACGCGCCCTTTCAGCCGTATCGACATCAAGCGCGACGATCAAACGGCGCGCTGGTTGAATAATATTTTCTGGTTCGGATTTAGCGGCGGTCATTTAGATCAATTAAGGATCGGCGGGTAAAAAAGTTGGGGTTTAGGTAATGCAAAAGCGCGTCGTGTTTAATTATGATGTTGAACTCACTGTTTTCTTTGCGTCCTTAGCGTGAAATCTTTTTTCATTCTTCTCACTCAATGAGGCAAGGTAGCAAAATTTTTAAACAATCAGCCTCCGACGTGCTGACCGGTTCAATCCATATCCAACGGATTTCGAAACGGTTTGTCTTTGTCAATGTCGGCCCGTTTCATGGCTTCCTGGAATTTCTCCTCCAAAAGCCTTTCGCGGTCCTTTTGCGACGACATTTCCTGTGAGAACAATGCGTCCCGAAGCTCTTTTTGTTTTCCCATTTCGCCTTTGAGGTCCTCGAAGGAACCCGTTACCTTCTTCTTCTCGGCATGGGAAATGATCGAGCCCGTTAGGCTGTCGATCGTCAGCGTTGCTTCGCAGCATGGGCAAATCACATTTAATCGTTCCATACCACGAAGATTATACACCATCGAAAAAGCAATGTAGAAGGTTAATTTTCCACTGCGCCTTTGGGTTTTGCGCTCAAGGTCTGGCTGGCACGGGCCGAGACACCCGCTGCCTTCAATATCGAGGCGATCGATACCGTCGAGACGGGATTGATGGATTCACCCGGCAGATCTTTGGTCCGGCCATCCTTTAAAAATACGCGGATCGTACTTTTTTCTCCCTCGGTCGTTTTCTCAACCTTTGCAAGTAACGGGTCTTTTAAAAAAGTCCGCCGCTCGACCAAAATATCCGTAAGGGCGACCGAAAATTCCGAGTTCTCTGGAGCCGGGCGCGTAGATTGCCGCAGGATAGCTTCGATATCCGGTTTTGGGGCATTAGGATCTTTGCCGGCCTCCCGCATTGCATCGATCTTTTTGTTCCTCGTCAAAGTAGTCGGGTTTTCGCCGACGTTGGCCTGTCCCGAAGATGCCGGAGCCGGGTTTGTGATGTTCGTGTTCGCGTCGGCCGACGAAGGTGTACTCTGACCAGGCGAAACATTTCGCGAAGTTTCTTTTTTCGCGGACGGAGCTTCGGCACCGCCGCAGCCGGTAAACAATATAAGCAAAAGGACGATTGATAGAACCACAAAATATCTGATCATTGGTACTTCCTCACTTTGTCGATCAGGCCCGCTTTCACACGTTCCCATTCGTTATCGAGGATACTAAAATACACCGAATCCCGGAAGCGCCCGCTTTCCGTTATCATGTGCTGCCGCAGCGTTCCCTCCTCTTTTGCACCCAGCCGCACTATCGCGTTTCGCGAACGCAGGTTGGTCGCATCGGTCTTAAACTCGACCCTAATGCATTCCCACGTCTCGAAGGCGTGAGTGAGCATTAACAGCTTGGCTTCGGTGTTCACCACGCTCCTTTGAAACGCCGGGATTACCCACGTCCAGCCGATCTCGGCCTTTCTATTACCGGCGTCGATATTACCGAATCTCGAGGAACCTACAATTTTGTTGGTGTCTTCGATCTTTGTAACAAACGGAAGAGCCGTCCCTTTCGCCTTATCGGACAATGCCGCATCCACATAGTCCCGCATTCGTTCGCGCGTCGCGATCCTTTCCGGAGCAAATTCCCACAGCCGTTCGTCAAGACCGACCTCCGCAAGTTCGTCCATGTGCTTTGAGCTCATCGGTTCCAGTACGACCTTTGTTCCGATAAGCTTTACAGGTTCAACCTTCATATACAAAAAAGTGCGGGCGAGCCGAACGCCCAACCCGCACAATTATTTCACAATGCGGCCCCTTGCTACACGTCGTAATACATAGAAAATTCAAGCGGATGAGGACGCAGCCTGAGTGGTGTGATCTCTTTTTCCCGCTTATATCCGATCCATTTGTCGATCATCATCTTTGTAAACACGTCTCCTTTAAGAAGGAACTCATGGTCATCCTCAAGGGCGCTGAGGGCCGCGTCGAGGCTGCCCGGAAGTGACGGAACATTCGCTAACTCTTCCGGCGGAAGGTCGTAAATGTCCTTATCCAGCGGCGCTCCGGGATCGATCCGATTCTGGATGCCGTCGAGCCCGGCCATCAGCAAAGCCGCGAAAGTGATGTAGGGATTACAGCTCGGATCGGGCGGCCTGAATTCAAGCCTCTTCGCCTTTGGCGACGGCGAGAACATCGGAATGCGGACCGCGGCCGAGCGGTTGCGGGCCGAATACGCCAGATTTACCGGTGCCTCGAAACCAGGTACAAGCCGTTTATAACTGTTGGTGGTCGGTGCCGCAAACGCCACTAATGCCGGAGCATGTTTCAAAAGCCCGCCGATGTAAAACTTTGCCATTTCCGACAAGCCCGCGTACTCCTCGCCGGAAAACAGAGGATTGCCGTCCTTCCACAAAGACTGATGGCAGTGCATGCCGGATCCGTTATCGCCATACAGCGGTTACGGCATAAAGGTCGCGGTGCGTCCGTGCATCACCGCCGTATTCTTGACCACGTTCTTAAACAGCATTACGTTGTCGGCTGTGTGCAAAAGATTGGAAAACCTGAAATCGATCTCGCACTGGCCTGCGGTCGAAACTTCGTGGTGGTGGCATTCGACATCGATCCCTACGTCGGCCAAGACGAGCGAGATTGCGTTCCGCAGATCGACCAGCGTGTCCATCGGCGCGACCGGCACATAACCTTCCTTCGCCCGAATGTGGTATCCCTGATTCGGATTCTCGTCGCTTCCCTGTCGCCCGGAGTTCCAATGGCCTTCTTCGGAATCGATCGTAAAACCGGCCGAGTTTTGATTGTTATGAAACGCCGCGCTGTCGAAGACAAAAAATTCGGCCTCGGGGCCAACATTTATCGTGTCGGCAATTCCGGTAAAGCGAAGGTAACTTTCGGCACGCAGGGCCACCGATCGCGGGTCAAGCCCGTAACCTTCCTTGGTTATCGGTTCGACCACATTCGCGATCAGGCATATTGTCGTTTCTTCGGCAAACGGGTCGATCCAGACGCGTGATGTATCCGGGATCAGCAGCATGTCCGATTCGTTTATCGCCGCCCAGCCGCGAAGGCTGGAAGCATCGAAACCAAAGCCCTCCTCGAATATGTCCTCAGTTAAATTATGTATCGGATATGTCAGATGATGCCACGCCCCCGGAAGGTCCGTGAACCTTACTGACACGAACTTTGCCTCGTGTTCGGCTGCGTATGAAATAATTGTTTTGGCGTTCATATTCTCCTTTTATTGAAACGTTTTATTCAAATACTATGGTTTGAACCCTTTAGTTTGTATTTCTGAATGGGTGAAAAGTGATAGCTGAAAATTGAAAGAAAACTCTTTCACCTATCACTTATCATCTATTCAGAAAAAATCTGCGGCTAATTTACTACCAGTCGGTTTTCAAGGGACTCTATTATTAACACAGCAAGAAACTCCCACCTCCGGCGTGATTTCAGGTATGAGATAATGACGTTTGCACACTTTTACAAGCAATGTCCCTTTGCCAAATGCAAGGCCTGTGCCCGAATCGGCCAAATGCAGTCTATCTTATGATTTATAAGAGCCTAGCAGTAAATTTGCGGTTCAATAGTATTGACGCATGGAGCCTAATTTCTTACATTCTTGTAGCCTCGGCAAGTGAATAATACAATTTCGTCGTTTCGATTGAACTGCGTCCGGGTAAGACAGTGGCAAAATTAACTTATCTTCGGGCTGTGCTCTCCCATGTGGTTCGCCCATGTTTTGCGGCTATGCCGCCGATTACTAATAGAGTAAACACTCACCGAACACTGGAGGCACTGAAAAAGGCCGCCTTTTCAGACAGCCTTGTGTTTTTGCGTTCGGGATATCCAGGTCTTCTACTGGCTTATCAGCTCAAATCTGTCTTTGGACGCGAATGCTACCGTTCGGCCCTTGGAATTGATCAGGTTAACCTTTCCAAGCTGCCTTGAGTTCGCAAATTTTTGAACCTTGCCGAGCACGGCCTTTTGTTCCTGTTCGCTAAGCGAATCGAATTCAGGCTGAGTAACGGCATATAACGTTTCTGAGGTTGTTCGCGGGCTTCGAAGATACTTGTTGATATCCGGGTCGTCGATCTTCAACGGCTTGGCAACCGCGGCCGACGTTCCGTCTCCTCCGGCAACCTTCTCGCCGAAAAAGTATATGCTGCCGGCGGCCAGCACGCCTATTACGCAAAACACCATCAGCCACTTGTTTATGCCGAAAATATCAAACGAACGGTCTTCAGGTTCCGCCAGTTTTGTAGCCGAACGGCTGAGCGCCGGCGAGAGCGGTTGGGAGGCCGCTTCTGTTCCCGCTTCCTCGTCATTAAAGCCGGATTCTATGGCCAGCACGTCCGCCAAAAGAAGGGTCTTTCCGGCGGCATCCGAAACAACCTGGTCAAGATCGGCACCGTATTTTTCCTCGATCTTTTCGACCGTATGATCTGTACGTTCGCGTCCGATCAACGCGACGTACCGGTTTCCAATAGCGAGGTTGCATTTGATCGCAGCGGCAACCACCTCGGGCACATAGAACATCTCGGCCGACTCTTCTTTGTATTTGCGGATCCGGCCAAAAAAGTTGGATTTAAGGACCTCATCGAATGACTCGGCACTCTCGATCTCGACCACAAACTCATCAAAATTGATAACCGCAAGCGAGACTTCGACCTGATCGTCTTCGTTTGTGTAAAGCGCGATGCTCGACCAATTCGCGTAGAGCGTATTGATATGGCCGATCATCTCATTATGTGCAAATAACGGCGTTCGAGTCTCTTCGCCTGTCTCGCGCGAAAAAAGCCGGGTCATCACATAGTCGAACTTGCCGCGAACATCCTCCGAGTAAGGAGAGTTTCGATAAAAGCGTGCAAGCGCTATCAGCGCCTGCGAACTCAAAACGGGGCGTGAATCCTCACAAAACCGGCGTATGTGCGAGACGGATATGTTCTGATCACGTTCAAAAAGGGCAAAACTCCAGGCTTCGGTTTCCTGCCGCAGCAGGTATTCCGCTTCCGCGTGTTCGGGCGATTTCAGGTCGCCGGAAACCTGTAAAAACTTGTGCAGGGCCGTTTTGGCATTCAGATCGTCAAATGGGGCGGTCGAGGTCTGAAGGTGTTCGCGCTCGACGCCCGAAAGGACGTGTTCCACCATTTGCAGGCTCGACACTTCGTCCATCGCCCGTTTTCTGAAGAACTCCTTTTCGCTCGCCGGTTTTTCGATCTGCGGCAGATCAAGGTCCGAATGATCTTCCGGTTCGGCCGGCGCGGCTGCAGTTAATTCATCTGCAGCACCTTCCCGGGCAAACTCCAACGGCTGTTCGGGACGGGCCGCGGCATCGGCCTCGTTCAGATCGATGACGGTATCTTCGAGAAGATTCTCGCTCTTCAATTCGCCGATCAGGTCTTCAAAAACGCTCATGGTATTTGTTTCGTCGGAGTTGGCGGGGTGGGCGCGGGTTAGTCTGTTCTATGACAGGCGGGCTCAATGCCCTTCTTCGGCATCGGGCAAAACGCGCACGAGGATGTCATTCGTAAGCTCATAGCGGTAGATGACACCGTCGATCGTGCGATAAGCAGCGATGTTGTAGCCGTCTTTCAGTTCGACATCGCTCGGGTCGAGGGGCGACATTTCAAACGTGAAGTTATTGCGAAAGATGCGATTAACATCGAGTGTTCCAAGTCCGTTGGAATTCAAACGGTTTAATTCATCCAACCGGGCAAATCTTTGGTTTTGGGAAAAAAATGTTGCCTGGGCGGAACTCATTGTTCTCATCGTGGCATGGACGCTGCGGTTCTCGGCAGCCGCTACGGCCCGCTGAAGCGCGGGGACAGCCACAGCCGCGAGTATCCCGATTATCACAACAACTATCAATAGTTCAACAATCGAAAACCCTTTTTCATTTCTTGTATTCATAGGAGTAACCTCGATCATGCTTTTTTAAGAAGTGACAATTATTGACACCATTTTTTGGCAATTTAACGGCCTTTGTCCCGGAAACTTCCACCTAAAGCCTTTATTTGCAATATCTAACAAACGTTGTCAATGTTGAAATCCCTCCCTCAAGTGCAATTGAGCAATGCCTATGCCAGAGTTGCCGTGAACCTTCTCTTCCCGTTGATCCGGACCTTTTCAAGGCTCCGAATTTTTGAGTCAAATTCCCGCCGCGCATACCGCGTCCTTTGCGATCTTGGCGGGCTTTGCGTGAACCGGACGTTTACGCAGCAAGGGCCGCGAAGGAACGCAATGCACAAATAACTCGGACGCCGCACCCTGGAACTACTCCGCGGCCAGCGAAAACGGGCCTATTGTTCTGAATTTTGATTTTTGATACACTTTCAGTTTTTGCTGATGAGTTTTGGCCCTTTGGATCTCGTCACAAAAGCGGGGCAATCTGAGCGCATTGATCGAACAAAATAGCGAGAAGTACGGCATCGACAATTGGGGTGCCGGGTATTTTGGCGTCAACCGAAAGGGCAACCTCGTTGTTATTTCGCCCGAGAACGAAAACCTGACCGCCGATGTCAAGGAGATCATCGACGACCTTCGCAAACGCGGAATCAACACACCGGTCCTGCTTCGCTTTCCTCAGCTTCTTTTTGGCCAGATACGCAAGCTGCACACCGCATTTAAAAAATCGATAAAAGAATTCGAATATGAGGGCGGCCATCTCTGCGTTTACCCGATGAAGGTCAACCAGAACCGCGCCGTCATCGAAGAGTATTTGCGCGAAGGTTCGCGTTACAACTTCGGCCTCGAGGCCGGTTCCAAAGCCGAACTTTATGCGGCACTCGGCCTGGAACAGTCAAAGGACAGCCTGCTCGTTCTCAACGGCTTTAAGGACCGCGATTTTCTAAAACTCGCATTTGCCGGGGCCGCCGCCGGCAAGAACGTCGTTATAGTGATCGAGAAGATGAGCGAGCTGGCTCACACCTTCGGCCTGCTTGCCGAATTCACCGATGAGAATCCCGACGTAAAGCTCCCGATGCTCGGCGTCCGCGTAAAGCTCTATTCGAAAGGGAGCGGCAAATGGGAAAAATCGGGCGGCGAGGCGGCTAAGTTCGGCCTAACAACTACCGAGATCCTCGAGGTCATCCGCCAGCTTCAGGAAGCAGGCCGCGTCGATCTGCTAAAGCTGCTCCACTTCCACATCGGTTCGCAGCTTACCGATATCAAGCGTATAAAGAACGCCATGAAAGAGGCCGCCCGGACCTATTCCAAGATCCGGAAAATGGGCCTCCCGATCGAGTATCTGGATGTCGGCGGCGGAATGGCCGTCGATTATGACGGATCGAGGACCTCGTTCGAATCGTCGGCAAACTATAACGCCCGTGAATTTGCAAACGACGTCATTTACGTTATCAAAACCGTTTGCGACGACGAAAATGTCCCGCACCCGACCATCATCCAAGAATCGGGGCGTTTTCTTTCGGCCTATCACGCTATCCTTGTCACGAATGTTCAGGATGAGATCGAGACGGTCGTCGAAGACCTGACGCCGATGGAGATCGAAAAAGACGATCCGCCGGTCGTCCGCGAACTTTATGACCTTCGCGAAACGATCAATGCAAAGAATTATCGCGAGTATTATCACGACGCGCTGGAAAATCGGGACGAACTGTTTACGATGTTCAATCTCGGCCTGATCGATCTTGAAGACAAGGGAAAGGGAGAGGTCCTTTTTTGGGATGTATGCGAAAAGGCGGACCAGTTCGCCCAGATGAAAAAGTACGTGGCCGAAGAATTTGACGATCTCCGGCGGCTTATGTGCGCAAAATATCTGGCTAATTTTTCGGTCTTTCGCTCGATGCCGGACAATTGGGCGCTCGAACAACTATTTCCGATCATCCCAATACATAAACTCAACAAAAAGCCCACAGAATATGCTACGCTATGTGATATCACCTGTGATTCCGACGGAATTGTTGACAAGTTCGTGGATCTACACGACGTAAAAACCGTGCTTGAGTTACATAAACTGGTCAAGGGTGAGCCTTATTATCTGGCGATGATGCTGGTCGGTGCCTACCAGGAGGTCATGGGCAATAACCATAACCTGTTCGGCGTTCCGCACGAAGCTCATATATTTATTGGCGACGACGGCCATATTATTAAGAAGGTGATCTACGGCGCGACGCTCGCGGATTCCCTGTTGACGGTGCGTTTTGACGCCGTTCAGCTACATGACCGGTTCCGGCGCAGCGTAATGCAGCGGATCAAGGATGGCGATCTTTCAACCAAGGAGGGCAACGGCTTGATAGAGTTTTACGAGAATCAGGCCGAAGCCTATACATACCTTGTACCGAACGGGGCGTGATCCGGCCTGCGTCCGTATGTGGAAAAGCATTTATTTAATTAAGTTCAAACAGAATCTGGAGAATAATGATGGTGGCACAAAAGAAATCAAAGTCTGCAAAGTTTTTAACGGTACCGACACGTCCGGTGCCGATCGACCGCGACCGCTCGGTTGCCGGTCTGTTGGAGAAAATGGAAGGAGCAGGCTTTGGCGCGAAACAACTGGCGGAAGCTCACCGGATCTGGCTTGATATGCTGGATGACAACTCCACGATATATGTCTGCGGTTCGGGAAACCTGGTCTCATCCGGCATGCGGCGTCTGCTCGCTTATGTTATCAAGAACCGTTTCGTTGACGTGCTGGTAATGTCGGGAACGGTGCTTTATCAGGACATCCACGAAACGCTTGGCCGGAACCATTTTCAGGGCCACCCGAGCATGACCGACGAAGAGTTGGACGGGGCCGACATTGTACGCCTTGGCGATACTATGGCCAACAGCGAAGAATATCAGGAAGCCGATGAATGGATCGGCAGCGTCATCAACCAGCTCGACCTGACCCGTTCGTATTCTACCCGCGAGTACCTGCATCTTCTCGGCCGTGAATTGGCCGAAATAGCCCACGAGGACGGCGTTATGACCTCGGCGTTCAAGGCCCGCATCCCGATATTCTGTCCCGACCTGATCGGTTCCGAAATGGCTATCGGCCTTGCACGCGCCCGATTCGAAAAGAAATCGCAGGTCTCGTTCGATAACACGCAGGACACGATGGACATGATGCAGATCGCCCATAAAACGCGAAACTCCGGCGTGATAACGCTTGGCAGTACCTCCAGCCAGTCGATGCTGAACCTGAACGAATTCTCTTCCTACATCACTCGGACGACGCCCCGCGGCCACAAATACGCCATCTCTATAACGACCGACTCGGTCCCGCTCGATATGCGGACGCCCTCGTTCGGCGGCGGCCACACGGCTGTTTTCGGCAAACTGCATCGCGGCGCGACCACCGCATTTGTTCCGGCGGATCCGTCGATCGCTCTTCCGATGATCATAACCGCCCTCTCACAAACCGCCGCAAAATTTATGAAAGGCCGCAAACGCCCAACCTTCAGCTTCGCCGGCAAAGACATGACCATCGACGTGCCGTAAACCGGCCGGCGAGACGAGGATATTTTAACAGTCCGCTTACGAACGAAGGAATAAGATTCATGCGTGGAGCATGTAGTCGAAACCGCAGTTTTGAGCGAGACCATTTTGCGGCTGACAGTTGGTAAGCCCCACAGCTACCAAACTATAAGGCTTTTCTAGCCGCAAAGCGGGCTTTGATCTTCACCGAGGTGCCTCCACGCTTTTGTATTATCGCCATCAATCCTCGCTCGCCTCATCCACGGTTTCCATTATTCGATTGACCAGCTTCTCAGGATCTACGGCTTCCAGCAGGGCTTCCGTTTCTTCATCGTCACAGGGCACTCCAACTTCTCGCGCAATAAGCCGAATCAGTTCCAGGGTTTTTGTGCTCTCTTCCTCGGCGAGCATATTTATCTGAAGGTCAAGGTGATTTCGCCGTTCGGTGAGCCGTGTTTCCTGATTCTGACTGATCAAAATGAATGTTGAAAGGAAGATGGCTTCGAGCGAGACCACTAGCGTAAGAAAAGTATAGGGAAACGGATCAAAGTCAAAAGTTGCAAGAGAGTTGAGGAGTATTCACGTTCCGAACCAAGCAACATGCAAATAAACGAAGGCCATGCTTCCGCAAAAAGCCGCGACGTATTCTGCAACACGTTCACCAATTGTCTGATCAGCTTTTTGCCTTTTCTCGATCTCGGCGATCTTGAGGATATTGCTGTCAGCCTCAGTTTCTTTATGCTTATTCGACCCGTTTCTTTTCTTCTCTCCTTTTGCCAAGTCATTCCCTCCGCCAACTTCGATGCTTGAGAAATTAAGCAGCAATTGTTTCTCCACCTAATACCGAAAGAACTTCGCCTCTTATGTAGCTTGAGCCAAGAAAACAAATACAGGGCTATCTTTTTCGGGCTGAGCAGGCGGTTTCGTGGGCCTGTCCGGTCCGTGTTCTGTAAGATCTTTCGGGTTCCAAATTCTTAACCGACATATATTCTTCTCTACAAAATGCTCGTGGCTCGGCGGCGGACAGACGGTGAGCGATGCGGGACCGTCGGGCGACCGACACAACTTACTATTGCCGGCAGCAGGTTATCCAGGTCATTGGCTTTGACCAGGTACTTGTTAGCGCCCGCCGCAAAGGCCTTCTGGCGATCGATCGCGCGGGATAAGGCACTATAAATTATGATCGGAACCTGAGGCGAGACCGCTCGAATGCGATTGCAGAGGGTAACCGCCGTCATATCCGGAAGGCAGTAATCCAGGATGAACAGGTCAAACCGGCAACGGGCCATTAGGTCGATCGCATCTTGCCCTTCGCTTGCCGTCATTACAAAATAATTGTTCTGCCGCAGCCAGAATGAGATAAGTTCGCAGCCGTCAGCGTCGTCGTCAACACACAAAATTCGACTCGAAATACTCATAACGCCTCCTTGTTCGTTTTTAGCGGGAGGCAGGCCAAGCCGCCTCCCGCACTTGATTGAGTTGTTGCAGTTCGTTACGCTCCAGTTTCTCCAAAGCCGACTATGGACGTCGTCCCGTGACGAGTTGGACGACAAACACTATTAACGCGATCACAAGCAGGATGTGAATAAGGTTTCCTACGGCCGCGCCTGCAAATCCGAATCCAAGGGCCCACAACACTAGCAGAATTATTAAAATTGTCCAAAGCATTTCGATCCTCCTTTATTGAAATTTAATCTAATTTCGTCCGACCGATTTCTTGGCCGCCGGCTTCTTGGCCGCCGGTTTCTTTCGGGACGAACCATTCGTCGTCGCAGTCTCACCTTCCCCCCTGCCGCCTAATATTCGTGCACCCGCAGTGGCAACTCCGGCAACCGCCCCGCTGGCCGCAGACGATACTACCTCGGTGACGACATCTTTTGCGGTCGCCAATAGACCTTTAGTTTTCTTTGGCGCGACCTTCGATCCTCGTTTCGCCGCCGCAGGAGCAGCTTTTTTGGGCGATCGAGAAGTGCCAGAGCTTTTCGTCCGTGATGTTTTAGAAGTTGATGGTTTTTTTTCCGTAGCCATTTTGGTCTCCCCCCTTATTCTGTTAGTAATTCTATTAAGTGTTTCTACAACAAACTCGCTCGAGCGTTCTTAGCCTTCTCGGCTCCTATCGCAGTCTTAACGTCCTTTTCTTCCTCGGGCGGCGGCAGCACAGCCGGCATTCCGAGCGAGTCAATCCACAATTCCCGCGTCCAGCCTGTCGTGTGATAAAGGTGTTCATCCTCTTGTTCCTCCACCTTATCGTGGGCATCTTTCAGCGCTTTACCCGTCTCGCCTTTCTCTTTTTTCGCCACCTCGCCGATCAGTTCCCAGTTCAAGTGATCCTTCGTTTCCGCGAGAACAACGCATTCCGCCGCGACAATTTCCGCCGCCGCCGCATCTCCTGCCCCTTTTGCCATTTTCATCGCCTTCACCAGCGACGAGCCGATGTGGCGCACGACCTGCCGGCCCGCTGTCTCGGCGTTGGGGTCGAGTTCAAAGGTTTTGAGTAGGCCTTTGACGACTTCGACGTGTTCGGTCGTCTGCTCCAGGTATTTCGTCCATTCTTTCTTTAGATCGTCATTAACTGCGCATGCAACGGCATTGGTGTAGATCTCAACTCCACCAAGCTCTGTCTCGTATGCCTCGTACAACAATCCATTGACTCGTTCTCTGTCCATATTTTCCTCCGTACAAAATTGATCAAACATATACTTAATGCCAGCCCTTAATGGTTTCCTCTCCGCCATTGATTCGTACTAAAATGGTACGATTCTGGACCACGCTACCGGCGTCGCAAACACTGTGCCGCGTCGGCTGCTAATATTAGGTGTCAACAAAGGCTGATGAAAAAAGATATCGGATTTACTGGCTCCTGTATGTTGTATTACTAACACAGCAAAATTTAGATTTACTAATTCTGACCTTTGTTTAAAAATTGCTTATAAAACACTCCCTGGGAGTCCTACTTGCGCTTGTTTATGAATTCAGGATCGAACGCGTCCCATCTATAACACTCTTGACCAACCACGCAACTCCTGCTACCATCCGATCTGCAGGTGAAGCCTGCCTCTCCTGAGGATCTTTGAAAGCCGAATATACGACCGACGATCATGCAACAAGAACGGCTGTTCCGGACGTTTCGCGAAAACCGGGGGAAAGCGGAATACGTGGGTTAAGTATTTTGTACACAGGACTTTTCGCGACACAGTAGTTCTAAAGTGTCGCCTCGCGGAACGCGCCCAGGGGCTTGAAAAAGTTTTTTCAAGAATGTCGGAATGCACGACGATTATTCCGGCAAGACCAATCGGGTGAGTGATTTACACGTTCCGTCGCAATCCCGAACGCGGGCAGAACGCGGGCAGAACGCGGGCAGAACGGACGACTGAAACTATTTCGCTCCGGCCTTCGTTATATGACCAGCATTCTGATTTGGTCATATAAACGAAGGAGTATTTTATGAGAAAGAGATTTTCGTTCATAGTGCTGTTTCTGCTGGCACTTTCGTTCTCGGCGGCGGCGCAGACTGACGCAGATCGGGAGGCGATAAAACGCACCGCTCTCAACTACGCCGAAGGCTGGTATGAGGGCAATGCCGATAAGATGGAAAGTGCCCTTCATCCCGACCTTGCAAAACGCATTGCACGCACCAACGACAAAGGCCAGACACGCCTCGATCAAATGAGCGCCATGAGCCTTGTCCAGGGCACGCGAACAGGTTACGGCAAGCAAACGCCGAAGGACGATCAGCAAAAAGACGTGACGATATTGGACGTAACAGGCGGCGCCGCAACCGTAAAACTTGAGATGCGCGACTGGGTCGATTACATGCACGTCGCCAAATCGAACGGGAAATGGCTGATCGTCAACGTGCTCTGGGAAATGAAACCCGCAAAACCGGCAAAAACTTAGCCTAAAATGCCGAACTGCTACGCAACCGCCCTTTGCGAACCTTATGTCCAACTTTTCGAACTTCCCTCACGCTCGAGTCGTATAAATACCTGTCTCTTTGCATAACGTGATGCATCAAGTAAAATCGGCATAGAGTAACTCTTGGGAGAATTGGGATGTTTAATAATAAGTTTGCTTTAATTATCATGATCGCGGTTGGCTTAGCGGCTTCAAGCTGCAAGGCTGGATTGTTCGGAAGTGACTTGCCGGCGGCTCCGGCCGAACCGGCGGCCCCGGCCGCTCCGGTCGTCGTTGAAGGCGTTCGCACGTCTTACGCCGATGTGGTTGAAAAGACCTCGCCGGCCGTCGTACGTATTTTGGCCGAAGGGAAAACCAAACCTCAGCCGGTTGAACAGTCGCCGTTTGGAGACGATTTCTTCAAACGCTTTCAGCAGGGCCCGCAAAGGCCTCAGCTTCAACGCGGTCTAGGTTCGGGAGTAATGGTAAGCACCGACGGCACCATCCTTACCAACGCGCATGTCATCGACGGTGCAGATAAGATCACGGTTTTATTGGCCGACAACAAAACTTTCGAAGCAAAACTGGTCGGCACGGACAAACCAAGCGACCTTGCGGTTTTGAAGATAGAAGCGGCGAATATGCCGTACCTTACGCTTGGAAACTCCGACACGGTTCGCGTTGGCGACATAGTGCTCGCTATCGGCAACCCGCTTGGCATAGGCCAAAGCGTTACATCCGGAATAATTTCGGCAAAAGGACGCCGCACCGGGTTGAGTGACGGGCAGAGTTTTGAAGATTTTCTTCAGACCGACGCGCCGATTAACCGAGGCAACTCCGGCGGGGCCCTTGTTAACCTGAACGGCGAGTTGATCGGAATTAATTCACAGATATTGTCATCCGGCCCGCAGCAAGGAAACATCGGCATTGCTTTCTCCATTCCGTCCAATATGGCCAAATCGGTCATGGAGCAGCTGCTCAAGGACGGGAAGGTCCGCCGCGGAATGCTTGGCATAAATATCCAGAACCTGACCGATGACACGGCTAAAGCCCTCGACCTTAAAGACACCGCCGGTGTTTTGATAAGCAATGTCCGCTCCGGAAGCGCGGGCGAAAAGGCCGGCCTGAAACGCAGCGACATCATAACCGCGATCAACGGTGAAAAGATCGAGGACAGCAACGTGCTTCGCAATAAGGTCGCCGGTACGCTTCCCGGTACCGAGATCAAATTGACGGTACTTCGCGAAGGCAACCCTATCGAACTGACAGCTACGCTGGATGAATTTGACGCTGACGGTAATGCACCCGGTCCAAGCCAAAAAGAAGATGACGGCAAATCGAAATCCGGCGACAGCGGCAAGTTGGGCCTTAGCCTGCAGCCGCTGACGCCCGAGACGGGCAAGCAATTGAATGTGCCCGCCGGGACCGACGGCCTTGTAGTAACGGATGTTGACGAGGCGGGTGTTGCCGCCGAAGCCGGAATTTCCCGGGGTGACGTAATAATGGAGATAAATCGCCAACCCGTGAAAACCGTCGAAAACGTCCAGTCGGCCCTGAACTCGGCCGGAGACAAACCGATCCTCCTGCTCATCTCGCGCGGAGGACAGGTAGTTTATCTGACCGTTCGCGTCAAGTAGCTGGTCCGATTTTTTTCGAGAGAAAGGGCCTTGCTCACATAAGTAGGCAAGCCCTTATGGGTCGGAACGGCGAAAAATGTAGCCATCCAAAGCGGCGCTTTGACCTGCCTTTTCTGTAGTCCGACACGCTTCCTCCTTTCGCACCGACTCTCGCGTTTTGGCGATCATTCCCGATAAGATTGTCCGTCACGGGCGAACTCGGAAAATCTGCGCGGACGAGGATAACCGCTGAAGAGGTTGGAAACAACCCTATGTGGCGCCATCCCATAAAAGGCTCCCCCGGACTTACGCGGTTCTAGCGCCACGGACGATCTCGACGAATTCCCGAGCCCGTTCAGTTACAGTATTTGCGTTGCCTTCACGGATAGCTTTGACATCGACCAGGTCCGTGCCAACGCCGAGGGCGGCCGCTCCGGCTTTTATGAAATCGGCGGCGGTTTTGAGTGAGACGCCGCCGGTCGGAATGATCTTGACCTGCGGAAATGGCCCCTTGAGGTTCTTGACGTAGCTCGCCCCGCCAACCGAACCGCACGGGAATACTTTTACAAAATCAACGCCCGCACTCCACGCGGTGATCACTTCGGTCGGGGTTAAAACTCCCGGTGCTATGGGCGCACTGTAGCGATGACACAGAGCGATCGTGTCGAGATTCAAGGCCGGACTGACGATAAATTGCGCTCCCGCCAGCAAGCATGACCGAGCAGTTTCAGGGTCGAGGACAGTTCCGGCGCCGATCAGCACGTCGCTGCCGTATTTATCGGCGACCTTTTCGATCACTTTAATAGCTCCCGGCACTGTCATTGTGATCTCAAGGACGTTCACACCGCCGGCTTTGATCGCCTCGATCACCTGCATCGCCTCGTCGGCTGACGAGGCCCTCACCACCGGTACGAGGCCGACATCTTCGATCTGTTTTACAATTTCTGCTTTAGTCATATCTAATTGCCCATTTTGAAAGAATGCAGAAGCCCGCGCGTAAGCAAGGGCATATTGCAAACGTTAGTGTTACGCCTTTGCTTACGTGCGTACTCCCGCAACTCGTTACCTTGCTACTCTAGCTCCGCCGCCTTTCATTACTCGAAGTACGTCCGCAAGGCCGACTGTGGTCGTATCACCCGGCGTTGTCATTGCTAGTGCTCCGTGTGCTGCGCCGCAGTTGACAGCCCATTCCGGTGACTCGCCCGTCAGGAATCCGTAAATAAGCCCCGAAGCAAATGAGTCGCCGCCGCCTACGCGGTCGAAAATGTCAAGATCGGGCCGCATGATAGCTTGGTGAAGCTGACCTTCGGTAAAACAGACAGCTCCCCAATCGTTTACCGATGCGGTCTTTGCATTTCGCAGCGTCGTTGCCGCAACTGCAAAATTCGGGAAATCTGCAACGGCCCGACGGATCATTTTCTCAAAGTTGACGATGTCGAGTTTTGAATGATGTTCGTCCTGACCTTCCACCTCGTAACCGAGACAGGCCGTGAAATCTTCTTCGTTTCCGATCATTACGTCAACATATTGAGCAAGATCGCGGTTCACTTCCTGAGCCTTAGCCTGGCCGCCGATGGCTTTCCATAGCGAATCGCGGTAATTGAGGTCGTAGGAGATGATCGTGCCGCACTTCTTGGCGATCTCCATCGCCTCTTTCGCGACTTCCGGCGTCGTCTCAGAAAGAGCGCAAAAGATGCCGCCAGTGTGCAGCCATCGTGCGCCTTCCTCACCGAAGATCTTCTCCCAATCGATGTCGCCCTTCCTTAATTGCGAGACAGCCGTGTTGCCGCGATCCGAACAGCCAAGTGCAGCACGAACGCCGAAACCGCGCTCCGTGAAGTTCATTCCGTTACGCACGGTCCGCCCCACGCCGTCGTATTTCGCCCACTTTACATGTGATTGATCGACGCCGCCCTGATAGATAAGGTCCTGGACGAGTTTTCCGATCGGGTTATCGGCAAGTGCAGTAACGACAGCCGCGTCAAGGCCAAAGCATCGCTTCAGTCCGCGTGCTACGTTATATTCGCCGCCGCCTTCCCACACCTCGAACGACCGCGTCGTGTGTATCCGCTTGTCGCCCGGATCAAGTCGCAGCATTACTTCGCCAAGGGACACGATATCCCATTTACATTTTTCTTTCGGTTTAATTTTCAACATAGTCTCTTGAGAAGGCAGATCTAGAATTCAGGATTGTGAAGCCCGAATTCTCAATTTCCTGCCTGACATCCGACACCTGACAATGCCAGCTACCAACTGTTTCCGTTAACGTCCCATCCACCCGCCTTCGACGACAAGGATATGGCAGTTCATATAGCAGCTTGCCTTAGACGCAAGAAAAGCAGCGGCTCCCGAGGGGGCCGTGTTGTTTGTCGCAATATAGCCCGGAGCAGTGGCGATACTCCGCCCAGAACTGAAACTCGCGGTGCTTTAGTATCTCGGCTTTCGCCTGTAACTCGCCGCTCGCCGTTCTTCTCACATGCTCAAAGAGCCCGTGTTCCAACCTCAACAATGCTTTCGGTCCCTTCTATCATGTTTCCGGCCGATATATCTAGATCCTGCAACATTTTCTCAAAGACGCGATATTGGAAGCAAGTTTGATGACCGGGGTTATTGCATCTCCCAATTGTCGTACCGTTGCCTGTTGTAAATACGACGACTGTCGCCCCTGTCGGCCACAAGCCCCGGCGTGCCTTGACGATCGCTCCGAGACTCTTGATAGTAATATTGAGTAACCCGCCGGCTTTATTGCCTGTACACGGATTCTGATTCAGCACTTCACCGAATATTGATGCATATTCCTTATGCCAGTCAACCATAGCATAGATCTTTAGTCCCGTAGGGTGGTCTTTAGCACGGTTCGCTCGTATCTGCTCGGCACCGCAAAATTCCGGCACTTCGGTTAACAGCACGGTACCGCCGCTGCGAACCAACAGGTCAGAACAATAACCGAGAGACGAAACCCGCGGTAAAGATTCCGTGGAAATGTTTGTTTCCGCATCGTCGGACCTGGGCGTTTGCGATCGGGAAATTTATGACCGATCCTATCCGGTGGGTTTACCTATTTTGGCTGCCAAAAGCAACGCGGGCTTGACATTAAAACGTTCGGCCCGCCGATTGCGGTGATCTACATTATCGCAGACATCGGCAGCATCGGCGGTGGTTACATCTCATCCAAAATGATAAAAATGGGTCGTTCGATCAACCGGTCTCGAAAGACGGCGATGCTTATCTGCGCCCTCGCCGTCGTGCCTATCGTTATTGCCTCAACGACCTCGAGCCTTTGGCTTGCTGTTATTCTTATAGGCATCGCGGCGGCTGCTCATCAGGGCTGGTCGGCCAATATTTTCACTTTGTCATCCGATATGTTTCCAAAGCGGCTGTTGGATCAGTCGTTGGGATCGGCGGGATGTTCGGCGCGATCGGAGGCATGGTCATATCACCCTTGGTCGGCTGGATACTGGAAACAAAAAAGACACTGGACAATCCGAACGGGAGCTACTTTATCATTTTCACCGGCGCAGCTTCCGCATATTTGATCGCTCCGCTTGAATAAACAGATCGAAAACTTCAGCTGCGCCTTCCAGTCGGCCAGTAGCATTCGAAGACGGTCGGAAACCTCAGCGACCTTTTGAACTGCCGTATTTGGCTGGGGTCCGCTTTTCCTCAAGCCGCTGAGCTTTTTGTGTTTCGATTAAATGGTCGTGCATCGCCTGACGAGCCGCGTCCGGAGTGTGCTCTCGAATCGCTCGATAGATCAACTGATGTTGCTCGGCCGATTCTTTGAGATCGGTCGCACGCTTCACGGTCTTACTGCGGCTTTCGTAAAGGATCGCGGCGACCATATTCATCAGGGACGTGAGAATCCGGTTGTTTGAAGCCGCCGCGACCGTTTGATGGAATCGCATGTCATGGACCAAATACTGCTCAGGATCGTCAAGCGATGCATACATACCGGCGATTTCCTCGCTCATCACCGTTATTTGTTCAGCTGTTGCCCGCGCCGCGGAGAGGCCCGCGATGTGCATTTCGAGAGCAAGCCTGGCCTCAAGCATCTCATCCGACGTAAATCCGTGAAGGGCGGCCATCATCTGCAGTGAACTGCTGTCCAGCGTGGGTGATTCTTCGGCTTTGACAACAAATGTTCCCGCACCTTGTTTCGATTGCATAATTCCGACCGCTGCCAACGAACGGATACCAGACCTAAGCGTAGGACGGCTAACACCCAACAGCTTTGCAAGGTCGCGTTCGGGCGGCAGGCGTTCGCCGGAACGAAGCTGCCCGCTCTGGATCATACCCTTAAGCTGCGCGACAACGCCTTCGGCCGTGGTCGCCCGATTTTGGGAATGGAGGGAATTAAAGCTGTCCGGATTTGATTTGACATGCATTATTACTCTGATTTTACAGCAGTTACGCTTTTTTGTCGAAAGATCCGTGACCGACTATTTTGTGCTTGGCAAGGGCGATGCGAACACCTTGACCAGTTGAACGAAAATGTGTTGCCTTTGCTGTTGATACGCTGGTGCGGTGTGCCACGCGGGACGACGATCAGATCGCCTTTTTGACCGTATACGTTTTGCCGCCGATTATTTTTTCGCTTCTTCACTCTCCCGGAGTTGGTTCTTTCGGATTCTCAAGTTTGCCGCCAACGTCAGTTCCGCCGAACCTTCCAAAACGTAATAAACATCATCGGATTTATCATGAACTTCGGCGAGTGCGGAACCTTTTCCGCGTCGTGTTTGAAATGTGAAGCGAAGTTGCATTCCATTGCCGCCGACCAAGTCTTCGACCTTAATTTCGCCATTTAGGGATTTTCCCAAGACCGGCAACGGCCGAATGACGCGGCCTTCCCGCCCGAGAGCTTGCGGCGAGGGTGGCAAGAACAGAAAATGATGACAGCAATTTTCTAATCGAAACGCTAGTGCAACCGACCGCACATGAACGAGAAATTCCCAGTCGATGGTTGCAGGATGGTGGCAGTTTTGAAAACAAGTAGGCACGATAAACCGTTGCTTTACAGTGTTATAGCGATACAGCCCTCTCGCGAGCTGGGCGAAATCAAAGAAAAAGGGCTTTCGAATTTCTTCGAAAGCCCCATGTTTATTGGTCGGGACGGCGAGACTTGAACTCACGACCTCTCGGACCCCAAGCGAACCCCGGCCCTTTTCATACATTGTCAAAACCGATCAAAACATCTTAAAATCAATACTTTACGTGAGTTTCTCGTTCAGGAAAGTGCATCTTGCAACCATCTTTCGCAAGAGCCGGATTATCAAACCCGCTCAATAATTAAGTACCGAACACCGTTAACAATAGTCGCATCAACCTCTTTCAATCAATTGCCGTCCGCTATTATTTTTCGTTCCGAGTGATCTTACCAGCCATTGCCTTCGATGATGTTGAGGTAGCATATGACGGTTTATAGTTAGGTGCAAACAGGTACTTTCAGTACCATTGTGACTTATTATTTTCCGTTTCTTTAATTCCCATCTCTGATCCAGCGCACCATGAAATCCAACAGATCGTCTCTGAACAAAGTGTGCCCGTTTTTGTGAAACAGCATCAACGTGTAATCGAGCTTGCCCGGATCCAATCGTTTCTCAATTCGGCTGATGCTTTTACTCACGCGAATATTCGTATCTTGTCCCCCATAAACAAAAAGTACCGGATGGGATAATTTTGCCCAATAAAGCATCGGATCATAATTTCCGATCGTGCGGATGTGTTGTGCAAACCAGTGATCCGCTGTCGCTGGAAACCCTTCGACAATTTTGTGCCCTTTGAGGCTCCCGTTTTTGGCGTTGTCGAGTAGGTTTTTGTACTCGTCCCAGCCTTTACCGGTCAGCGCATAATTGAGAGCTCGCTGATTGATCTCCCGGACTGTGATTATTTGTTCTGGGTTGAGAACGGCCCGTTCGGCACTCATTTCAATTTCGTCGGCGATCTGCTCCAAAATAGGGACAGTCGAACCAGAGATCGAAATTGAAAATGCAATTTGCGGTGAAAGTGACGCCGCTAACGGGATAGTGTGCCCGCCCTGGCTGAAACCGATCAAACCGATCTTCGCCTTGTCGATCCGTTTGTCGTTTCTAAGCAGTTCGACGCCGGCGATTGCGTCACCGGCGAGGTCGGAAAAACTCGCCGTTTTCCAATCGCCTTTCGACGCCCCCGCTCCACGTTTGTCGGGATAAAGAACGGCGATCCCGCGTTTGGCCAACGCTTTAGCATATGCGAGTGTCCACGCATTTGAGCGGTCGCTGTTCCCCGATCCGTGAACGATCACAACGGCGCTGAAAGGTTCGACTTTCTGCGGAAGGTAAAGGCTGGCGGCAATTTCGGTTTCGCCATTTCTAAAACTCACCTGCGTTTCCGAATATTTGTCTCCCTGACCCCACACCGCCGGAATCGACGCGGCGAATAGACCCAGAGCAAGTAATGTTTTTAACATCAAAAACAATTTCATAATGTACCGGTCGAGCTTCAGGCTTACCGAACGAAGGAGAAAAATCACCGCTCTTACCTGTCGAGCTGTGAAAGAGCATCTTCCCATTTTTTTGAATCAAATTTATGACCTTCGCGTAATAGTTTCACCAAAAAATCGTGAGCAAGATCTCTCTCAAAATAATGCTGAGCTTTTAAATATGCCATCAATATTTTTCCGTTTCTTATTGCCGATTAATGCGGGAGCTAAATCAGGTGAAACATTGGTTCTTAACAAGGTTTGAATAGCAACTGGCGTTGCGAACGGATTGGTGCCGTTTAGTAAATGCCGGATCGTGACGACCATCGGTGACCAGTCGATCTTAATCAACTGAGGTTTTCTGATTAGATCGTACAAAACCTGCATAGATGCCGAATATACTCGTGGTTCTGGATCGCGGAGACCGTCCATGAGAAATAACCAGGCAGACTCACTCCCGCCAAAATTACCGAGAATATGGGTGCGGCGACTCTTTTTTCTGTGCTCTTTGCTCTTAAAAGTATCTTCTTTGCCAATGCGAAATCTTTGGCTCGATTTGTTTCCAGGACAAGCTTTTGCAAAGCATCGGGATTTTTCCAGTATCCTTCATTTAACACTTCGGCAATCAATGGCGTCCAATTCATCGGTATTTCGACCGTTCCCGAAGGGATCGATCTATATTGAACCAAATGAGCATTTTGTGGCTCGACAACCACGACCCTGGTAAAACCCCGTTCCGCCTGGGATCGGAACACAGCAGCATCGGGAAATTTGAGTTTGCTTTTGAGATCGAGCGCACAGAAGTGCAGTTCGTCGGTCGACACGTAGCCCAAAGCTTTTTGAATTTCTTCCGGTGTCCATTTCTCCAAGCCAATAAATTCGAGATTCCCCTGCGAAGTTGTCACAGCTTGGGACGCTACCGTCTCCTTGAAGAAACATAGAATTAAAAACATTAGGCAAAGCCGCGCGGTGAGTTTCATAATTTTCTGCTTAAACGCGAAGAGATTTTTTGGGTAAATCTGCTGTGAAGCCCCCATCTTAATCCGCATCACATTTTTCCCATGGATTTTTACCATACTAAAGTATCCAGCTATCGGACATATTGTATAAATGCGAACTAGACGTGATTCATTATGGTACTCAACAGCGGCTCGGACTTGATAAATTCAGTTGGGGTGGCTGGCATAAACCGGCGAAACTCACGGATTTGATGGCCCTGGTCGTAGTAACCGCTGTCCATCGCAAGAGTCGTTAGGCTTTCCAACCCTTTATTTTTAAGGCCATGGAGAAATCGGTTGAACCGAGTTATTCGTATAACCTCTTGCGGCGGGACGCCGATATTTTCTTTCATGGTCCGTTCGATCCAGCGACGGCTATAGCCCGTCAACCGAGTTAGATCGCTGACTTTAGCAGTCGGATGGGCACGTATGTATTCCAACGACAGATCACAGATCGGCTGGTTAGATCGGTTTGCCGAGCATGTATTACCAAAAAAATTATTCAGTTCCATAACTCGTGATACAAAATCGGGCCGGCCAAACACCGCATTGTAAATCGGACGCGCTATCTGGCCCTTCATTACAGAATAATATTCGTTCGGAGCCTGCAACAGTTCGCTCGGCGGACATGCAAGTGCTTCCCCCGCGCGGCCCGCCATAAAACGAATGCCGAATAACCTGGATCCGGGGCTGAAAAAAAGCTTGCGGCTGGAACTCAGGATCGGACTGACAAATGGTTCAGTTTGCATGGGTGCGGAGCCGGAGATGTCTATCCATTGTGACAGCGGAAAAATCACATCTACATAAACCGACGGCAAAATGTGTTGGATGGCAGTCTGGCCTTCGGACGGCATCTCAATCTCCCAGTAAAACAACACAGGAAAAGCGGGTTTAATAAAACCCCGTGACGTTCGTATGTCGAGACCTTTGTTATCCATAGGCTGTCAGTTGCGCGAACTCAATTTAATGCGCTGGGAGTGAGCGGCCCCTATCTTGTTATCTATCATGTTGGCTTTGATGCACGAAAGCTGATTTAGGTCGAGAATACCAAATTTTCTATATCAACACTGCCCCGATACATCAGGATTACAACGGCAACGGCAAGAACGATCCGGCTTTTGATCGGACGATTCTTACCTATACTTAGGTAAGGGTCTTGGAAGAAATAAATGGTGATGATTTGACCGATTCTGGTGAAGTGCTGGTTTCGTCGTCAGATCAACTAGTTATTTAGGGAGCTTTGAAGGTCTCACCCGAGGGCTTTATTTTTATCCGTGGGCGATATGGTTGCGCGGATGCGGCTCGAGCGGGCGGCAAATTTACTTCGAACAGTTCCGAAACTTTCGATCACCGCCGCCGCGATGGAGGTCGGGTTTAGCTCCGCTCCGGTTTTCTCTCGGGCTTTTAAGAAGCATTTTGGTGTGAGTGCTCGGCAGTGGGACCGCAAGGGCCCGCTGGAAAAAAGCAATAATGGCCAATTCAGGGATGAATTTCCTCGATATAATATAGATGAACTGGAAAGCTTTGGGTTCACGGTGAAGATCCGCTCGCTGCCGAAACAGAGATTGGCGTACATTCGGGTGGACAATGCTTACAGTTCGTTTGACCGGAGAACCCCGGTTTTGTACTGCACACTACAGGACGACAACATTATTGGGAAGGTACCGGATTATTATCAATCAAGTCATTTTCCAATGGCCGCGCACTCTACAATACCGGAAAGGGGTGCTTCATTCCATTCACGATCAATCCATCCTCGTTCATATACGATCAGTACCTCAATTCAATGCTTCAAACGCGGCATCCTCGGCGGCATAATCAAACTGGTGCGGGTCAATTTCCGCCGGCGGATTCGCCCGTTCCCACTCGATCGTCTCTACCAAGGCTTCGTGACGTGCAACTTTTTCCGAGTAACCTAAGTCACTTCGGAATCGACTCGTATCTACGAATAGGTCGTGGTCGAAGCAGGTATCTGATTTAAGATGTTTAGGCAGAGATTCATTCGGCACTGCAATTATTTCGCCTTTCCAGCCAACGATATCCGCGATGCTTTGCACCCATTCTTTTTCGGTGATCACGTCCGGATCGCCGATATTGTAGATCCGGTTCGCCGTACGCGGATCAGTAACAGCCAGGGCAATTGCATCGGCGACATTTTCGATGTAACCGCGGGTCCACCGCCATTTTGCGTTATCGTTGTCCATCAAATAAAAGGGACGATGGTCATCCATTCGTTTAATTACATCAAACCAGCGATGTTTATGGTCGCCGACGCCGTACGTGGCCGGAAGCCTAAGAATCGTTCCAGGCAGATCCTCCGGTTCGCTCATAAAAACACGCTCGGCCGGAATTTTGTCGTAATTGAACTTGCGATCTTGCGGCCCTTCGGCTAGTGGGCGGTAAGGATATAAAACAGTTCGCAGGGGTGCGTCTTCGCCGATGGGCGTGATGTTTGGCTCGGTATTTTCCCGGCGCCACAGAATTCCATAGGATCGATAAACGTCATGGCTGCTTATCGCAACCACGCGCTGGGCAATACCGCGAAAGGCCTGCATCACCGAAACGGCATCCTCCTCGAAATAAGGCATCATGTCGAGAACAACCTGCGGAGCGAACTGCTCAAATTCCTTCCCAAAATCCGCGAGCTGCCGCCGGTCGCCAAGGATATTATTAACCGCCTGGGGGAATCTAGAACATGTTTCGCCGCGATGAAACACTGCAACTTCATGCCCCGCCTCACCCAGCCGCATGGCTGCAGGAGAACCAATATAACCAGTACCGCCAATGATGAAAATTCTCATACAAACATTTCCAAACTATTCATCGCATGGAAACCGAAAGCCAAAAAAAAGCAAACCTCTACCGTCAGAAGGCTTGAAGCAACTACCACGTAGAATAATCGACTAAACACCAGTCAATCTTGGACCGGACTAGCTTTATTGTATTTGATTAGCAAGATCGAAGGATGCGGCGATATTCGCGCTGTGTCAAACCTGTGTGCGATTTGAAATTTGTTGCAAAATGGCTTTGGTCGAAAAATTTGGCCGAATCGGCGGCGAAATTCGTGCCAAGTGTATTTCGTTATTCCAATTCCAGTTAACCAAAGAAGATTTCAAAAAAAGGAGGCTGTTTCGCCCTCAGTCCATTAATTTTTTGTGCTGCTGCCGCGGGTGACGAGGCGACGTTCGGAAAATTAAAAATACGCGCCGAAGTAACTCCCCAAGAACATCACCACGTGCGTCAGTGCACGAGCAATCATCGCAGACTCAAGCCCTTTCTTCCAATAAAGATAGTCCGCAATCAAACCAAATGCTCAAGTGGCGAGGATAACGAACCGCGTTAAAGCGAGCGTCGGTTCGGGAAACATATAAAGGCGATTGGCACATTATCGGGGGCAAACACCACCGATGAGATCAGAATCGCTCCGACATAAAAGCTCCGCTTTGGCTGCCTGCGTCCTTTTTCCTGAATAAGCGGCGGCTGTAAATGTAACTTTTTCGCTTGTTCGGGTGTTTTTGTTTTAAGGAGAAAATTAACTGTTATGAATCAAAAGGTATTTAGCTTGTTAAAAAGGCATTTGATTACATTTATGCTTTTTTGGGGATTTTTGATTAATTTGCACCCGATCTGCGCGATGGCTAACCAATCGGTGCGACAGCAGAAGTCGGGCGGCGTTACTGCATTAACCAATGTAACGCTTATTGACGGAAACGGAGGGCGACCGGTGCCGCGCCGGACGCTGCTCATTTCAGCGGAAGGAAGAATTATTGATATTTTCGCTTCCGGCAATAAAAAAATTCCAGCCGAAGCGAACGTTATTGATTTAACCGGAAAATTCATCATACCCGGCTTGATTGATTCGCACGTTCATCTGATGACGCGCGAGCGTCCGCCGGAAACAAATCGAGCGTTGCTGCGTTTCGCTCTATTCGGCGGCGTAACCGGCGTGCGCGATATGGGCGGTAACGGGGCGAAATTAGCCGAACTTAAGGCGGATTTCGAGAAAGGCAGCCTTACTTCGCCGCGAATTTATTACTCGGCGATTATGTCCGGTAAAGATTCGAGATGGTTCGACGGCTCTTATCTGAGTTTCGCCTCGAACGGAATGCCGCTCGGCGACGCGCCGTGGGCGCGGGCTGTCGCGC
>JBGTJP010000014.1:0-19457 GCA_041745075.1 Pyrinomonadaceae bacterium
CTTGTCCAAAAAGCTCTCATGGCCGGAATTCCGATCCTCGCCGCCGTTGGCGCTCCATCCAGCCTCGCGGTCGAACTCGCCCGCGAATTTGGAATGACGTTGATCGGATTTGTAAGGAACGAAAGGTTCAATATTTATTGCGGTGAGCAGCGGGTAACGAGATAAGAACCGTTTATTTCGAAATAGGTGATAAGTGATAGGTAGAAGGTGATAAACCGTTCTTGATCTGCCACTTATTATTTATCATTTATCACCTATTTCGATGAAAAACTTTTAGTGGCTGACGAACAAAAAAGACTTGAGGTTAAGCCTCCGATAGAAACGGCGGCCGGCGTCGATGCGGTGGTCAGCACGGCGCGGAGTGTGTTCGGCAGGATGGGCGTGGTGCGCGGAGCGCGGGCGATGCTGAATCTGAATCAGGAGGGCGGAATCGACTGCCAATCGTGCGCCTGGCCTGACCCTGACGACAAGCGAACCTTTGCGGAATTTTGCGAAAACGGCGCCAAGGCGATGGCGGACGAGGGAACGAAAAAGCGGATCGGCGCCGAGTTCTTTGCGAAATATTCGGTGGATGATCTAAGCCAAAAAGACGATTTTTGGCTAAATGATCAGGGACGGCTGACCGAACCGCTTATACTTCGCGAAGGCTCAAAAAACTACGAACCAATATCGTGGCAGGGTGCGTTCGATACGATCGCTAACACCCTTAACTCGCTGGACTCTCCCGATCAGGCAGTCTTTTACACGTCGGGCCGGACTTCGAATGAGGCGGCATTTCTTTATCAGCTATTCGTCCGCCAGTTCGGGACGAACAATCTGCCCGACTGTTCGAATATGTGCCATGAATCGACCAGCGTGGCATTGGCCGAATCGATCGGTTTGGGCAAAGCGACGATCCGTCTCGAAGATTTTGAGAAAACCGATCTGGTGATCGTGATCGGCCAGAATCCCGGCACGAACGCTCCGCGTATGCTAACGTCGCTGGCTGCTGCCAAAGCGGCTGGTGCAAGAATGATCGCGATCAACCCGCTGCCCGAGGCTGGCTTGATGAATTTCAAGGACCCCAATCCGCAGCACGGCAACCCGTTCTCATTGATCGCAGGAAAGCCGGTAAAATTGGCGGACCTTCATCTGCCGGTTCGGATCGGCGGTGATATGGCCGTGCTAAAGGGCATGATGAAGATCATGCTGGAACGCGAGCTGGGCGAACCGGGGATGGTTTTCGACCTTGAGTTTGTCGACGCCAAAACATCCGGCTATGAAGACCTTACTGCCAGGCTCGATGCGACCGGATGGGATGACATCGCCGCATCTTCGGGTCTGGCACGCGAACAATTGACCGAAGCCGCCGAAATGATAATGTCGGCACGTTCCTTTATCACTTGTTGGGCGATGGGCGTGACACAGCATACGGATGCGGTCGCGACGATCCAGGACATCGTCAACCTGCATCTGCTTCGCGGATCGATCGGCAAACCGGGGGCAGGGCTGTGTCCCGTCCGCGGCCATTCGAATGTGCAGGGCGACCGGACAATGGGCATTTGGGAGCAGATGAGTCCGACCTTTCGCCAGAATCTGGAGAAGGAATTCGGATTCAAAACACCTGAAAAGGACGGTTACAACACGGTCGAGAGCATCGCCGCCATGCACGATGGCCGCGTCAAGGCATTTTGCGCTATGGGCGGCAATTTTGTCTCTGCCTCGCCCGATACAGCCGCTGTCGAAGCAGCCGTCCGTAATTGTGATCTGACGGTGCAAGTGATCACAAAACTGAATCGCACGGCTCTGACACCGGGAAAAGTTTCGCTCATTTTGCCGTGCCTTGGCAGATCGGAGATCGACCGCCAGCCTGTGGTGGAGAGAGACCCTGAAGGACGTGCGATCGTTCGGGTAGTGACGTCCCGCCAATTCGTCTCGACCGAAAGCACGATGCTGAATGTTCAGTCATCCCAAGGCGTCTTCGAACCAGCATCCCAACTTCTTCGCAGCGAACCGTGGATCATTGCGCAGTTGGCAATGGCGACGCTTGGCGAGCGGACGACCGTCGATTGGGAAGCGATGGCCGCAAATTACGACAATATCCGCGATGCAATTTCGCGGGTCGTGCACGGATGCGAAGGTTACAATGAGCGTATTCGCAAGGAGGGCGGCTTTTATATGCCGAACCCGCCGCGTGACGGGAAGTTTATAACTCCCTCAGGCAAGGCCATGTTCAAGTCCGGTGTCCTTGAGAAAATTGAACTCTCACCGGGCCGTCTGCTTATGACGACGATCCGCTCGCACGATCAGTTCAATACAACCATCTACGGATTCAAAGACCGGTATCGCGGCATCGACGGCGGCCGCCGCGTGATCTTTATGAATGAGCAGAATATCGCCGATCTTTCACTGCGGGCAGGCCAGTCCGTTGATATCACAAGTTATTTTGAGGATGGCGAACGCACGGCGGACGCCTTTACGATCGTGCCCTATAATATCCCGCTCGATTGCTGTGCGACGTATTTCCCCGAGGCAAATCCATTGATCCCATTGCGAAGCGTCGCTCGTCGCAGCAATACCCCAACATCAAAGTGCGTTGTCGTTTCAGTAAAAGCGAGCACGTAATGGAGATCGAAGCATTCATTCTGATCGGCGGAAGATCGAGCCGGTTTGGCTGCGACAAAGCGTTCGCCGAGGTAGGCGGACATACCCTAGCGGAACGCTCTCTTACGACCGTGCGAGTATCGGGCATCAGTTCCAGGGTCACCTTCGTCGCGGGAAGCGAAACTCAGTTCGCCATCGAATCGATCATGCTCGATGCTCCGTTCATATTCGATCTTTATGCCGATCGCGGCCCGCTCGGCGGGCTTCATGCGGCCCTTTCTTATGCGCAAACGCCGTGGATATTTGTCCTTGCTTGCGATTATCCAGGCGTAACCGCTGCGATGATAGCGTTGCTTGCGGGCAAGATACCCGACCCTTACGGAGCCGTATTGCCTGAGCAGGCCGATAAACGCCCGCAGCCGCTGTGTGCGTTTTACAACGTCGAGACGGCGTTGCCTTTGGTGGAAACGACAATTCAGCGGCCGCGAGTTCCGCCGCCTCTGCGAGAGACCGTTGCGGAACTCAGCCCGCGGATCGTTACGTACAGCGAATACTCGCATTTGCCGAACGCTGCTGAAATGTTTCTAAACGTAAACACTCCTCACGACCTGGAACGTGCCATAAAGTCGGACGCAAATATTTCGGCCTAATGGTAAACATCCGTCAATATGAAACCGATGTGAGTGCCGGAAAAATGAACTTCGCTCTGTGCTCTCTGTGTCCTCTGTGGCTAAAATAGTCTTATGGACCTCGTTTTGGATAAATTTCACGAAGAATGCGGTGTTTTTGGCATTTTCGGGCATGCGGAGGCCTCGACGCTGACGCAGCTTGGCCTTTTTGCCCAGCAGCATCGCGGGCAGGAGGCGTGCGGAATCGTCTCAAGCGACGGGGATGAACTGCATCAATTTCGCTCGATAGGCCTTGTTGCCGATGTGCTTAATAAGGATGTTTTGCGGGGGTTGACCGGTTCCGCGGCTATCGGCCATACGCGTTATTCGACTACGGGCCGGAACACGATCAAGGAGGTCCAGCCGTTCCTGGTGACGTGCCAGCATGGCGATATCGCTGTTTGCCACAACGGCAATCTGCCGTTCGCCGAGGCAAAACGGGCCGAGCTTGAGCGTGCCGGTGCTATTTTTTCTTCGACGTCCGATACCGAGACCATTCTGCACAGCATCGCCCGGACGCCGGCCCGAAGTATTGTCGGAGCCATCGAGAAAGTGCTAAGCGAAACGGAAGGAGCGTTCTCGCTTCTTTTTCTTACGGCGGATTCGTTGATCGCCGTCCGCGATCCGCGTGGATTCCGTCCGCTTGTTTTGGGCAGACAGGGCGAGGCGTGGTGCGTCGCGTCCGAAACCTGTGCCTTTGATCTGATCGACGCCGAATATGTCCGCGAAGTCGAGCCGGGCGAAATGCTTATCATAAATGCGAAGGGTGTCGAGTCGCGTCGTCCGTTAGCGGAAAAACCGCGTTCCGTCTGTACGTTCGAGCACGTCTATTTTTCGCGGCCCGACTCGATCATCTACGGTCGCTCGGTAAACGAGTCGCGGCACAAAATGGGCAAGCAGTTGGCCATCGAGCATCCGTGCGAAGCCGACCTTGTTGTGCCTGTGCCTGACTCCGGCGTTGCCGCAGCGATCGGCTACGCACGCGAATCGGGCATCAATTACCGGCAGGCGATCATTCGCAACCACTATGTCGGCCGTACGTTTATCGAGCCATCTCAATCGATCCGCTCGTTTGGTGTTCGGCTTAAGCTCAATCCGATAAAAGACTTAATTAATGGCCGCCGGATAGTTTTGGTCGATGATTCTATCGTTCGCGGCACAACGTCCAAAAAGATCGTTGAGATGGTCCGCGACGCCGGTGCGACCGAGGTACATATGCGCATCTCCTGCCCACCGACGACCCATTCGTGCTATTACGGTGTAGATACCCCGCACCGGCAGGACCTGATCGCCGCCCGTCTTTGCAAAAGCCCGAACAAAGGAAAGGGCGATGTTTCCAACCCGACCGACATTGATGCTATAGCCGAATACATAGGCGCTGATTCGCTGGGATATCTTTCCTTGAACGGAATGCTCGACGCGATCGGCCTGGAAAACAATTCAACCTGTTCCGCCTGTTGGACCGGAAAATACCCGACACTTATTGCCAATTCCGCCGCCGGTTAGCGAACGCGGTTACCCGCGACTTTTTCAAACATCGTCCTAACAACCGGCAGACCTTTTTCTTCAACTGCCCTCTCCCGTTCCGTCTTTACGGGAAACGGATTTTCGTCTATTGGGTGTTCGAGATATCGATCATCGGCCCGGAAGATATCGAACATCTCGTCGGCGAGGAAAGGGATATCCGTTTGAACAAAAACGCGGCCCGCCGGGGCGAGATGCCGGACGAGCGTATCGACCAGTTCCGTGTTCACCATCCGGCGTTTTGCGTGTTTTTTCTTGAACCAAGGGTCGGGAAACTGGATCGTGACCATTTGGAGAACACCCGCCGGTACGCCTTCGAGGAGCCGGTCAAGCCACAACATTGCGTTGCAAAACGCATAGTGCAGGTTTGTCAGCCCGGCTTCATCGGCAAGCCGGTTTGCTTCGTGGACAAGCGGCTCGCGAATTTCGACGCCCAGATAATTCCAATCAGGCACGGCCTCGGCCAATCGAAGGAGAAACCGTCCGCGCGCACAGCCTATGTCAAGATGGAGCGGACGGCCCGGGGCCGAAAAAACACCCGCGATCTCAACCGGCTCGGGGGCCTGGCGGTAGAACGGTGAAAGCGGATTTACATGTTGGTGAACGCGGACTCTTGGCATTACTGATTTCGGCCGTTAATAAGCAGCAGGATCGAGAGCAGCGAGGTCAAACCATAGATCAAAAGGGCGGCTACGCCGGTTATTCGTGTTGCTCGACTTGAGCTTCGCGGATCGACATATTCGTCCGAGGGTATTTGCACGAAGGCATAAACCGCACCGGTTATCAATCCGCCAATATGGCCGTAATTGTCGATCCTGTTAAACAATACAAGCCCGAAGATCAGAATAAAACCGATGTTTATCAGCAGGCTTTTTCGGAATTGAGGTGCGATAAACTTGCGGCGGCGGAATGCATAGACTGCCAGATAGCTTAAGAGTCCGACGATCCCGCCTGAGGCTCCGACCGACGTCGCGTCCGGCTTAAATACAAGGCTCAAAAAACCGCCGCCGATGGCCGATAAGAGAAACACGATCGCAAGATGGGCCCGGTTTGACAGCATTTCGACCAAACGCCCAAAGCTGAAAAGCGCGTATGAGTTTAGTCCGACATGGAGCACGCCGGAATGGACGGTCGCACCGGTCAATATCCGCCAATACTCGTGGCCGTTCAAAAAAGCCTGCTTATCAAACCCGGCAAAAATGGCTGAGAAGCGGTCAATCTGAAAGAACTCCGGGTCGCTGCTTGTGAGAAACTGTGCCAGAAAGACGGCACCTATACACCCCAAAAGGGCATAAGTGTAGTACGGTGGCGGAAGGGCCGACGCCGCCTGATCCTCAGCATGGTCGGGGGGAATCTGCTCGTCTTCGACGTTCTCTACGCTCATGATAAACACGCTTCGGCTGAAGCTACATTGCCAGCCCGCCGTCCGCCTGGATCACTTGGCCTGTGATATACCGGGCCGAACCGGAAAGCAGAAAGCAGACGATCTCGGCCGCTTCCTGTACATTTCCCAGCCGTCTGAGCGGTATTTGGGCAAGGATCTTTTCTCGGAACTCGGCATTCATTTCGCTTGCCATTTCGGTTTCGACCAGGCCGAGCGCGACTGCATTTATTGTGATGTTTCTACTGGCAACTTCTTTTGCAAGCGATTTTGTCAGCCCGATCATGCCGGCCTTGGACGCGGAATAATTCGACTGTCCAAGCATTCCGACAACGCCGCTTATCGACGACATATTTACGATCGAACCGCCATTCTCGTTCCGCATCATCGGACGAAGGACGGCCTTTGAAAAATTCCAGGCACCTTTTAGATTTGTGTCGATCACCGCGTCCCAATCTTCTTCCTTCATTCGCAAGATCAATTGGTCGCGTGCGATGCCGGCGTTGTTGACGAGAAAATCGACCGTGCCAAATGCTTCCTTGACCTGCCCTACAAAATCGGCGGCGGCTTCCGTGACAGCCACATCGCATTGTGCGGCAAGCGTTCCAACGCCGAGCACCTCTATCTCCCCTTTCAGCTTTTCAGCCTCGTCCGCGCTCTTTGAATAATTGAACGCGATGTTCGCTCCGCGCCGAGCCAATTCCAAAACAATGGCCTTGCCGATGCCGCGCGTTCCACCAGTGACAATGGCCGTTCGGCCCACAAATTGCTTTTCGCTCAAAATATTTTTCCTCACCTGCCGCTAACAGTATTTGTAAAAACTCCATCTTACCAGACGAAGCAGCAATTCCCATTTTCGCCGCATCACGACATCCGGCGCGACGAAATACTCATCCGCATCCCGAACCTTGGCCTGAGCGTGATCATCGGCTGCAGAGCGATCTTCTGCTCCGGCACCATTCTCAGTTTCCATTTTCCGGCTAGTGTCGCAAGAAGCAAAATTCCCTCGGTCCAGGCAAAGCTTTCACCTATGCACCGGCGAACGCCGCCGCCGAACGGAAAGTAGATATTCTTTTGACTGGCCTCTTTTACACCCAGTTTCTCCCAGCGTTCGGGAATAAATTCATCGGCGTTTTCCCAAAATCGCGGATCGCGGTGCGTAATATAAGGGCTTACGAGAATAAGCGATTTTTTTGGAACCGCGTATCCGCCAAACTGATGATCTTCGATCGAAAGCCTTCCGATCGCCCATGCGGGCGGAAAAAGCCGCATCGATTCGGCGATAATCGCTTCGGTATATTTCAGGTTTGGGAGATCGTCGATAGTTGGCACACGACATCTCCCGTCCTGTCTTAGGATCTTCGTCTGACGGGGTGTGCCCACGCCAAGGAGATTCTCGTCCAACCGACCAGACGGTTTCTCCCGATATCCCAGTACCTGATCCAGCTCTTCGTGGAGTCTTTTTTCCTTTTCGGGGTCTTGCGAGAGCAGGTACCACGTCCAGGTCAACAAATTAGCGGTCGTTTCGTGCCCCGCAAGAAAAAGCGTTAAAGATTCGTCTCGAACCTGCTCGTCGGTCATCCCGGCCCCGTCGGCTTCGTCCTGCGCCATTAACAGCATTGAGAGCAGGTCTCCGGTGTCGGAGCCCGACCGGCGGCGTTCATTGATGATGCCGTAAATGACAGAGTTTAGTTTTTCTTTCGCAGCGCGATAGCGTTTCGAATGCGGCAGCGGCAGTTTTTCGAGCCATTCGGAGAAGGGAAGCAGCAGATAATTGAAAAGCGTTACCATTGAGGTCATCGCCGCGCCGATCTCGTCCGCGTCGTCCTCGATATCGGCGCTAAATAGCGTTTTCGCGACGATCTGCAATGTCAGGTGCATCATTTCTTTATCGATGTCCCGCGTTTCGCCGTCGTGCCAGCCATCCGACAATTTCTCGGCGTAGTGAACCATTGACCTCGCATATTCGACGATCCGCGTGCGGTGAAATGCAGGCTGGATCATCCGCCGCTGCCGCAGATGAAAGTCGCCCTCGCTTGTGAGCAGCCCTTCGCCGAGCAGGCCCTTCGCCCGCTGCAAAGCCCGCCCCTTGAAGAATTTGTGAGCATTGGTGACAAGCAGATCTTGGATCATTTCCGGATGGTTCAGAAAATATGCCCGCTGCGGCCCCAGCCGAAAGGACGTAATATCGCCCAGTGCTCCGAGGCTCGTCAAAAATTCCGTCGGCGCCTTGCGAAACGAGCGGAAATGTCCGCCGAAGAAGTCGGTTTTCAGGGACGGCGGCAGATCGACGCGGGTTGATGCCTTCATTAAAAGCCAGTGTAACAAAACCTTTGCTGGCGATTTGCATAATTGTGACACTTTTTGCGGGAGGCTCCGACGCTTCTGCCATCGGACTTTTACCTATGCCGCGAAACCTATATCGGTCAACCAAACGTGCGGGTTTCGGTGTTTTTTGATATTTTAGTGGTCTATGTCGGAAGCAAAAGTTAAGAAGATAAAGCCGGATATTCGAGCGATAACGCGCCTTGTTCCGCCCAGTGGAAATTTGGTTCAAGGCCAGTCGGAATTGCCCATCGACCCGCGGTTGGCAAAAGAAGCAGCGGAAATTATCGCTGCCAGCCAGAACCATTACGGGGGAAGCGAAGGCGACGCGAATTTGCGCAAGGCCGCTGCTGAAAAGATCCGGAAGTATAATGGGATCTCGGTCGATGTCGATGCACGGCCTTTCGAGTTGATGATCTCAAACGGCGGCACCGGGGCCCTGATCGGCATTGCCCAGGCCTATCTTCGCGGCAAGTCAGCTTTGGTCTTTGAACCGTATTATCCGTATCACCGCAGGATCCTGGAGGAATTTGGAGGCAAGACCGAGGCGTTCGAGTTGGATGAGCAACTCACCTTTGAAAAGGACGCACTCAAAACGCGGTGCAAGGAACTAAAGGAAAGAGCCGATTTTCCGCTTAAGGCGATCATTGTCTGCTCACCCGCCAACCCGACTGGAAAGGTGATGTCGCAGGCCGAACTCGAAGCGGTCGCCGATGTGGCTAAGGAACTTGATCTGCTCGTTATCTCGGATGAGGTTTACGAACATTACGTCACCGGCGAGAATCCGCATACGCCGATCGCATCGCTGCCTGACATGCACGAACGGACGATCACCGTAAACTCGTTTTCGAAATCGTGGAATATCTCGGGTTGGCGGCTGGGTTATGCTTTCGGCAAGGGGGAACTTATTGCTCCGATAAACAACGCGGCGAATGTGATCTATGTCTGCCCGGCGACACCCCTGCAGGCGGCCTTGAGCAAGGTCCTGATGGCCGATGCCGATTACTATACAAAGCTGCGTGACAAGTTCGACGGAAAGCGTCATAAATTTTCCGCGGGCCTCCACGAGCTCGGTTTTGACATCTATAATTCGGGCTCCGCGTTTTACATTTGGGCGCGTATTCCGGCAGATTTTACCGACGCTATTTCATTCAACGAGATGCTGATGGAAAAGGCCGGTGTCGGTATGACACCCGGAGCCGCATTCGCCGACAGCGATGCCTGGGACCCGCATGTGCGGATATGTATCGCAAGGGAAGATTCCGTGCTGGACGGGGCAATGGAGAAACTTCGAGGAGCCCTGGCATAGAGATTGAGGTATGCCCTCTCTACTAGAGGCAATGTCCTTCATTACAGGCCTGATCTGTGTCTGGCTCGTGGTAAGGCAAAATATTTGGAATTTTCCGATAGGCCTTGTTAATGTCGCGACGTTTTTTTTCGTCTTTTTTCAATCAAGGCTCTATGCGGACGCCGGGCTGCAAATCGTATATTTTGTGCTTGGAGTAATGGGTTGGTACCTGTGGCTTTATGGCGGAGAGGACAGGAAGCGATTGAGAGTCACGCGGACGAAGACTGGGGAATTAGTGGCAGTCGGTTTAGCGGTTCTTGTCCTGACGGTAAGCCTGTGGCGATTGTTACAGTATTTTGGCGGATCTGCATCATTCGTTGATGCATTAACTACTTCGATCAGTCTTGGCGCTCAGTGGCTTCTAAACCGCAAACTGCTTGAGAATTGGATCCTTTGGATAGTCGCGGACGTCATTTACATTCCATTGTATATATATAAAGACCTGTACTTAACCGCGATTTTGTACGCCGTATTTCTGGGATTGGCAATTATGGGCTTGTATAAATGGCACGAGAGCTGGCGTGTCGAAGCGCAGACCGCATGACTCTTGGATTCATTGTTGGCAAGTTTTATCCGCCTCACCTAGGACACAAATATTTGATCGACACGGCTCGTCGGCAAGTTGATCTGCTGATCGTAATGATAGCCCACCATCACTCGCAGACGATTCCGGGTGAATTGCGGAAAGAGTGGCTCCAGGAGATCCATCCCGATTGCGAAATCCATCTCGTACCCGATGAACTCGACGACGATAGCCGTCAGTGGGCTGAGTTCACTGTGAATTATTTGGGGCGTTCGCCTGACGTTGTTTTCAGCAGTGAGGATTATGGCCCGGAATATGCGCGGCTTATGGGATCTCGTCATGTGATGATCGATCAGACGCGGCAAAAGGCTCCGATCTCGGGCTCGATTGTCCGTTCGATGCCGCTTGAGCATCTACATTACTTAGCTCCTTGCGTGCGGGCATATTTCGTAAAGCGGGTCGTGCTAATCGGTGCGGAATCGACGGGTAAAACGACGCTGGCCGAACAATTGGCCGAGCACTATTCAACCTGCTGGTTACCCGAATATGGCCGTGAACATTGGGAGCGGAAAGTCAAAGGGTTACCGGCCACCGATCTAAACGTGAGTTGGTCCAAAGAAGAATTCGTCCATATCGCTCGTGAGCAGCAACGTCGCGAGAATGATCTTGCGAAAACTGCGAACCGGGTGTTGATATGTGATACGAACGCGTTTGCGACTGGGACGTGGTATGAACGTTATGAGAACGGCCGCGATGATGATGTTGATTCTATCGGACGCATGGACAAAGTTGACCTTTACTTGCTTACCGCACCTGATGTGCCGTTCATCCAGGACGGCGTCCGCGACGGAGAGCATGTCCGCGACTGGATGCATGACCGATTTAAGGAGCAATTGTCGGAAGGGACAATTCCTTTCCTTGAGCTTCGGGGAACTTATGAAGAGCGCAAACAGACAGCCATCGCGGCAATAGATAGACTCATCGAAAGAGACCGTCCGCTCGGTAGCTCGACATAATGTTCAATATTGACTACGTTTGTATTGAGACCGATTAGGGACACCGCTTATGAAGAAATTACTAGCTTTCCTTGTTGTTGCGAATCTTGCTTTAGTTTTTGTAGTTCGTGCCGACGACGGCATGTGGACGTTCGACAATCCGCCGCTGAAGCCGTGGAAGGAGCGTTACAATTTCGAGCCGTCGAAGGAATGGCTCGAAAGGGTCAGGCTGGCTTCGGTGAAATTCCCGGGTGCTTCGGGTGTATTTGTATCACCGAACGGACTGATCGCGACCAATCATCACGTTGCGTCCGGTTTTATCGAGCGGCTGTCGAGTAAGGAGCGCGACCTGCTCAAGAACGGCTTTTACGCGAAGACTCAGGCTGACGAATTGAAGGTGCCGGACGGAAATGTTGCGATCCTGCAATCCTATGACAATGTGACCGAACGTGTTCATAATGCGGCAAAAACCGGAGCGACCGACGCAGATATGGCGGCTAAACGTACGGCTGAGATCGCCGCGATCGAAAAGGATTGTCCGGCCGGGCTGCGGTGCGAGGTCGTTTCGTTTTACAGCGGCGGTGAATATTGGAACTATCGTTTCAAACGCTACACCGACATCCGCCTCGTGATGGCGCCTGAGGAACAGGCCGCTTTCTTTGGCGGCGATTACGATAATTTTGTTTACCCGCGGCACGATCTCGATTTTACTTTTGTCAGGGCTTATGAGGACGGCAAACCCGCCAACACGCCCAATTTCCTTAAGTGGTCGGCGACCGGTGCGACAGACGGCGAATTTGTGATCGCTTCTGGCTATCCCGGTTCGACCGCACGCCTGCTGACGGTTGCTCAGCTTGCATATCAGCGTGACGTCGGCAATCCGCTGCAGGAAAAGGTTTGGAAGACGCGCCGAAAGGCGCTCGAAGAATATGCAAAGCTGGGTGCCGAACAGCAGCGTCAGGCAAATCCGGGAATGCGGTCGTTTGCCAATGCACTCAAGCGGCTTGAAGGCCAGCAAAACGGCCTTTTGAATCCCCGAAACTTTGGCCGGAAGGAGGCTGAGGAGAAGGAACTGCGTGAGAAGCTGGCCGCAAAGCCGGAACTTGACCGGCAGTACGCACCCGCGTGGGCGGCGATCGCAAAGGCTTATGGCGGGCTGCCCGCGATGTCGAACCGGCTTGCGTTCTCGAATTTAGCTGCGTCACGGCTGGCGATGATCGCACAGCAGATCGTTACCTATCACACCGAGACCGCGAAACCCAACGACAAACGCTATCCCGAATATCGCGATGCGCGGATCGAGGCGTTCAAGTCGGACGTGCTGTCGCCGGCCCCGGTCTATCCGGAAATGGAAGAAGCCGCGCTGACGGCGTGGCTTGATGAAGCTCGAAAGACCCTCGGTGCGGATGAACCGTTCATCAAGGCCGCTCTCGGCGATGCCGAACCGTCAGAGGTCGTCCGCCGGGCCATTCGCGAGACCAAGCTTACCGACCCTGCCGTGCGCAAGGCGTTGCTCGATGGACCTGCTTCGGCCATCGCGGCCTCGACCGATCCGCTTGTTACACTTGCCCGCCGCGTCGAACCGGTCGTTCGCGAACTGCGCGAATGGAATGAGAAAAATATCACCGACATCGAAACCGCGAACGGCACGCGGATCGCCCAGGCCCGCTTTGCAGTTTACGGCAGATCGATCCCGCCGGATGCGAACTCGAATCTGCGGATCCACTATGGCGTTGTCAAAGGCTACGAAGAAGACACGACCCTCGTGCCATACAAGACGACATTTTTCGGCCTATACGACCGGGCGTTCAGCTTTGGCGAAAAGGACCCTTTTCAGCTGCCGGACAGCATCAAAAAAGCCCGGACAAAGATCGATCTTGCGACGCCGTTGAATTTTGTTTACACCGCCGACACCATCGGCGGAAACAGCGGCTCGCCCGTCATCAACCGAAACGGTGAGGTTGTCGGCCTCAACTTCGACAGCAATAACCAGAAACTTTCAAACCGCTACTGGTACATCGAAGACGCTGAGGGCTCACGCGCCGTTGGCGTCCACAGTGCAGGGATAATCGAAGCATTGCGGAAGATCTATGATGCAAATGAGTTGGTTGCGGAATTGATCGGCAAATAAGAGATCAGGTTGATCCACATCTGATAGGCTGTATGAATTTTTCAGACAGATTTTCGTTATCACTGCACAGACGAGTGGCCGAGAAGCTGCGTGTTGATCCAACCCTCGGGCTGCGCATGGCGAACAGGAATCTGGAGAAATGGTTGTCGAAGGATAGTTTTGCATTCGGGCCGGAACGCCGAGCATTACTTGAATGGAAAGCTATTCTCGAAAGCTCATCCCCCCGTGAAATAGAATCGATCATTACCGCGGAGACCGATGAAGGACAGAGGCTGCGTTCGTCATCACCGTTTGCCGGAATTTTAGACTCAACAGAACAGGCCATAACCTGGAACGAGTGTGCTGAGATCGGACTTGATTAAGCTAATAGACGACTTTCGCGAGGCGTCCGGTGATGATCCGCCGATAATAGTCGGTTCCCAGTCATTTTATGCATTCTCCGAAACCATCCCGGAGATTGCTAGGAAGTCCGTTGTATGTGATTTCATGCTTTCTAACTTTTCAAAGCGCTCGCAGATCGATTTATCGCTTGGCATCCTCAGTCAATACCGGGAAGAGAATGGATTCTTCGCGGATGCACTCGGCCTTGCTTCCGTAGTGCTTCCTGAAGGTTGGCGTGACCGCTTGGTTCCATACCACGATGATGCCGGTAATGTCATCGCACTTTGCGCGGACAGGCACGATGTGGCGGTGAGTAAGTTTATTGCCGGAAGAGAAAAAGATCTTGAATTCTTAAGTTCTGCTCTCGATTCCGGTTTGATCGATATTAGTCTGCTGCTCGAGCACCTGAAACTCGCATTTGATAAAGTCGAGAATGATGTCGTGGGTGACCGAATAGAGCGATTCATCAAATACCTGGAATTGGCCCGATCACAGTCCGATCTCATCAATACCCTCAAAGACTACAAAAGAAAATATTTTTAAATGCACTATCACCTAATCGGAATTTGCGGCACGGCTATGGCTTCGCTTGCCGGTATGCTGCAGTCGCAGGGGCACGAGGTCACCGGGTCGGATCAGAACGTTTATCCGCCGATGTCCACGCAGCTTGAGGCTCTTGGCATCAAGATTCTCAACGGCTACAAGGCTGAGAACGCGGATATCGGGGCTGAGTGTGTGGTGGTCGGCAACGCGATCTCGCGCGGCAACCCGGAGCTTGAAGAGGTGTTGAACCGCAAGCTGGTTTACCGATCGCAGGCGGAGATCGTGCAGGAAGAATTTATCCGCGGTCGCCGTTCATTGGTTGTTGCCGGTACGCATGGAAAGACGACGACCACGAGTATTGCCGCATGGGTTTGCGAAGTCGGCGGGCTTGATCCCGGTTTTTTGGTGGGTGGGATCGTGCAGAATTTTGGCGCAAGTTTTCGCGTGACGAAGGGTAAGTATTTCGTTATCGAGGGCGATGAGTACGACACCGCTTACTTCGACAAAAAACCAAAGTTCATGCATTACCTCCCCGAGATCGCCATAGTCAATAATATCGAATTCGACCACGCTGACATTTATCGCGATCTGCATGAGATCAAGTTCCAATTTTCCCGTTTGATGAATCTTGTGCCCGGAAACGGACGGCTTATCTGCGGCATCGATTCGCCGGTCGTTCGCGAAGTGCTGGACGAAATGGACGGCAAACTTTTTACTACGGTCGAAACTTTTGGCTTGAGCGACGATGCAAAATGGCAGGCTCGATATATCGATTTCTCAGGCGACACGACACGGTTTACCGTGTTTCGTGAGGATAAGCTTTACGGCGAGTTTGAGACGCAGCTGATCGGCGAGTTCAATGTTCGCAATTGTCTTTCAGTCATCGCCGCCGCGGATGTGTGGGGAATCTCAAGGGAAAAGGTCCAGGAGGCTTTCGACACCTTCAAATCGGTCAAGCGGCGAATGGAAGTGCGGGGAACCGAACGAGGTGTAACGATCATCGACGATTTCGCCCATCACCCGACCGCCGTCGAAGAAACGTTAAAGGCGCTTCGAATGAAGTATGACGGACGGCGATTGATCGCGGTATTTGAACCGAGATCGTGGTCGTCGCGTCTTGCCATTTTTCAGGAGCCTTACTCGAAAGCCTTCTCTTATGCGGACTACGTTATCATCGCCGGCGTTTATAATACTTCGAAGGCAAGCGAACTTGGCAAAATCCTCGACACGGATGAGCTTGTCCGCGACATCGAGCTTCAGGGGAAGCCTGCATTCTCATTCCCTCACGCCGATGCTATAGTTGAGCACCTTGCCCCCGAGCTGGCAGACGGGGATGTTGTTGCTATTATGTCCAATGGCGGCTTCGGTGGGATCCATGAAAAAATGCTTGAGGTGTTGAGATCGACCTAAACGAAAACTGTATTCGTCGGGTGTCAAAAAAATTCCGGCTGAGTCGAAAACCCAACCGGAATCTTTGTCCTGTAATTAACCTACAACTACTTTTTCTTAGCGGCAGCTTTCTTTGCGGCCGGCTTTTTAGCAGCTGGTTTCTTAGCGGCGGCTTTCTTTGCAGCCGGTTTCTTGGCGGCAGCTTTCTTCGCGGCCGGTCTGGCGGTCATCTTAGCCCCAGCTTTTTTGGCCGGTGCTTTCTTTGCAGCCGGTTTCTTGGCAGCGGCTTTCTTGGCCGTTACTTTTTTAGCGGCCGGCTTCTTTGCGGCGGTTTTTGCCGCGGCTTTTTTAGCAGGTGCCTTTTTTGCCGCGGCCTTCTTAGCAGGTGCTTTCTTTGCCGCCGGTTTCTTAGCGGCAGCTTTCTTTGCAGTTGGTTTTTTGGTTGTAGCCATATTTATCCTCCGGTCTTTCTTTTATAGTCCTTGGACTTTTGTGTGTGTATTTGTTTTGCGTCAACGATAATCGTCAACGCGAAAACATCGTGTTCGAACTTTTCGCGATGGCCGAAAACCTGTATCGGCCGCGCGATGTTCGAAATCTTTTTTATAAATTTTCAATTCGGGAAAAATTAAGATCACTGTGCAATTGTGTTCGTTGGACGTTTCGCTCAGGTTTGGTTTTGATAATTGAAGCTCGGCGAAAGATCTGAGTTGTGCGATTCCTAATTTTCCTGATTGCCGTCGGCATTTTTCTCAACGGTGATTAGCAACACTATAACAGTCTCTGATTTTCATTTAAGTGCGGAAGCCCGAGTGACATCGTATCAAAACTTATTTTGATTGCGAGTCGAGAAATGTTATCACGCAAAACGCGCGATAACAAAATCAAAATCAATCGTATCGCATATCAGCGAAAAAAAAAATAGAAAAATAAAATAAATAAAAATAAATTTTCGCGCACGTGTGAATAAGATCGGAAGTATGATCTTGCGTTCCAGATTCTTTTTCTCAAAACACGGACATCATCGTCGAATTCCGCACCCGCTCCGCGCTCGCTGCAAAATTTACGAAAATGATAATTGCCGGTTCGCACATTCCGGTTGACGCAAAAGTATGACGGATATTATTTGTTCGGGCATTTGCAGCCCTGAGCGACTTCTTTGCGTCGCTGTTCTAATGTTTCGTTTTCATTTTGTCTGTCGCGCGGGTGATACGGTTCGCGTTTCGGCATGATCGTAATTGCAAGCCAGCCAATAAATTCCAGAGCAAAATATCACTTGCCATCGCTGCAAAAACGTAGCATAATTTTTTTGTTTTTGCTCTCAAAAATGTGTCTTATTAGATACTTCCGACCGCGATCTTTTAGCGACGTTTCCGGTTCGGACTTGAGAGCGTGTCATTAGGTAAATGAAGCAGTCAAAGCGTTTGTGTAGGGAAGGTCGCGGTATCGGGAATGGCAGGGACATTTCCGCCTGCCGGGCTTGTCTGCTTCTAATGATAAGAATAATTGAGGAAGAGATGAGCAATAAGTTATATGTTGGGAACTTGTCGTTTGGTGTGACAAGTGAGGATCTTCAGGTGCATTTTTCGGCGGCCGGAACTGTCGAATCGGCCAACGTCGTTTTTGACCGTGAGACGGGTCGTTCGCGCGGATTTGGTTTTGTCGAAATGGCGACCGAAGAGGATGCGAACAGCGCCATCGCGCAATTCAATGGACAGGAGTACGACGGCCGAAATATCGTTGTCAATGAAGCGCGTCCCCGCGAGGAGCGCGGCGGCCGCGGTCGGAGTAACTACAACAGCGGCGGCGGTTGGTAATGGAAAAGTGAAAAGTAGAAAAGTGAAAAAGTGAAAACCTGGAAAAGTGAAAAAGGTGTAGGTCGCGACAAACGACATTACTTTCTTCTTTTCCACTTTTGCATTTTCCGCTGGTTCACTCTTTTACTTTTATCGTTCCGCCGTTCCGTTTTTTCACTTTTCAATCTGGTCGATCGTGCCGTTAAACTTCGCCAGCATCAAAACGATGTCGTCGATCGTACCGGTTCGATATTTCGTTAGAGGTACGCCGTTCACGACGAACGACACGACAAGCTGTTCGCCGCCCGCAGTGGTCATATAACCGGACAGTGCAGACACTTGATCTATCGTTCCTGTCTTACCGCGAATATTCCCTTGCGCAAGTGTTCCTTTAAAACGATTTGCAAGGGTTCCATCAACGCCGCCGATGGTCAGCGAATCGCGCCACGCCTGCGCGAATTTACTTTGCTTTGCCATGTATGCGTAAAGCTGAACGACCGCCGCCGGTGTAATAAGGTTGTGCCGTGAAAGACCGCTGCCATCGTATTGGATAATGCCGTCTTCCGGAACGTCGATAGAAACAAGAAAATTCTTTACCTCGGCGATGCCGATCGCCGCGCTGTCCTGTTGAGGCGGCGGAGCATTAGGGAAAATAGTCGGTACACTTATGCGTTTTCGCGCTTCCTCGCCCAGCGTCCACAACAAGGTTTCCGTGTACATATTCTGGCTTGGCTTCATCGTCTTTGCGGCGATAAGGCTGAGCGGCGGCGATTCCATTTTTGCGATCTCGATCATTTCGGGCGGGACGAAACCTTGGATCCGCGAAAGTGCGCGAAATTGTCCGGTAACTATGACACCCTTTGACTCAAGTCTTTGTTTGAAAAGGGCCGCGAAAAGTTCGGCCGGCCGTGAGATGGCTACCGGGTTGCTGAAACCGCCGTTTCCGGCCGGGAGCGTGCCTGTAATATCGAGTTGATTTTGGCCAATTGCTTTTTCGATCTTCAGTGTACGGGGTGAGCCCGCCGCCGTTGTAACGCAAAGATTCTTTACACGGTAAACCGGATTGTACGGAGCGAGTTTTACCGAGCACGGATAACCGACCGGGCCGGGCGTCACCGACAGGTCAACGGCATTGTCATTTAGCGGAAGAGCGGAAACCTCTGCACCGTAGTACCATTGCAGATCGTCCCATTCCCATCCTTCGGGAAAAGGGTTGCCTCGAAAATAAGAATCGTCCCCGATGATCGAGCCTTCGATACGCTTGACCCCCGCGGTGATCAATTTGTCCGCAAGATCGTCGAGACCCTTGTAATAGTTCCCACCCGAAAACGCAGTCGAGATCGAAACGTCACCGCGCCCGAATACCCGAAGATCGCCTTTTATCATTCCCGATTCATCCGGCAACGCACCCGCGTACACACTTGTCACAAAACGAAAATCCGGCGTCAATTTTTCAAGTGCGGTTGCCACGGTGAAATTTTTCATGTTCGACGCCGGCATGAAATATTTCTCGCTGTTCTGTTCGAACACAACCTTTCCGCTGTTGAGCGAAACGATCTTTATCCCGATCTGTCCGCGATTCAGTTCAGGCCTCAGCAGGCGGCCTTTTATTTCCGCTTGAAGATCACCGAGGGTTTGAAAGGAAGCACGGCCGGGCTTTTCCGATGTAACGGTTTTGGGCGTGCTTACTGTATTCGGTGTTTGCGCCCAGCCGACGTAAGAGAACAGCAGCAGCCATATCAGCGGCAGCGATAAAACAGATCGGTTCAAAATTAGAAAAAGATTATGCAAGATCGACCTCCTTCAAAAGGCCGGAAATAAGCCGGCCGCAAAATATTTGATGCCAAAAAAGAAAAGCAGTAACCAACAT
>JBGTJP010000015.1:0-6646 GCA_041745075.1 Pyrinomonadaceae bacterium
CCCTTTAATCGAACTAATCCGTCCCTTTCCGTTCCGTCGAAACTTGTGAATTGACCACCGGCCAGAATTTTCCCGTCCGTCTGCAATGCCAGGGAGTAAATGGTGCCGGACGGTCCCGAACCTATGGAAAATGTACCGTCAATGGAAGCAGTTCCATCAAGACGAACGAGCTTGTTCGCAACGGCGCCATTATAACTTGTGAATGCACCACCCACGACTATCTTTCCGTCAGGCTGGACCAAGATAGCTCGACTTAGTCCGTTAAAGCCGGAACCTGCATTAAATGCGGCATCGGAATTTCCGTTCGTGTCAAACTTCAGAACCGTAAATCCAGATACAAAAACATTATTGAATGCGTCATTGGCGATGGCAAAAGTATTTGGTAAAAACCCTCCAAACGAATTATCATAAGCTCCATTTATGTTTAAACGCACGAGGCCCGGCAGGGGTACTGAACCCGTGAAGTCTCCACCAATCAGGATTTTATTATCTGCTTGGATCCTAACGGCGCGAACCGAACCCGTGGACAGTGAAGGCGCATCAAAACTCGTGTCGGTACTTCCATTAGTATTGAGTCTAACGGCTACTTTGAGCCCTGACCCATTCGGCCCGAAAATTCGACCGACAATAATGATTTTCCCATCACTCTGAATAGCCGTGTCGTAGATTGTAATAATAGAAAGTGATACTCCACTAAAGGTGGTATCGACGCTTCCGTCAGGATTTACACGTTTGATCCCGCCTACGAAAAATCCTCCAAGCACTATCTTCCCGTCCGGTTGGATTGAAATCGAGTAAACATCCCCGCCACAATTGGGAACCAAATCAAACGAAGTGTCCAATGAACCATCGACATTTAAACGAGCGACACAGCGACGACTGATTCCATTCACAAGATTGAAATCGCCGCTAATTACGATTTTTCCATCAGTTTGTCGCTCGATAGCGTAAACGATTCCCGTCGTCGAGGCGGTAGGTATAAACGTCTTATTCAGTGAACCGTTTGATTCGAGCTTAACAACGCGAAGCCGCGAATCTCCATTAAAGGTCCTAAATGAGCCAGTCGCCAGTAATTTCCCATCGGAAGCAAAGTTGAGATCAAAAACCGAACCATCGACTGACGACGAAAACGTTCCATCAACCGTTCCGTCAAGGTTAAATCGCTTTACATTGGATTCGGCGGAAAGAACCCTATATCCAGCCAGCAGTTTGCCATCAGCTTGTATTGCTAAACTATAAATCTCAAGATTCTGGAGTTCCGGACTATCCGTAACATCGTATGACTAATCCACAGAACCATCATCGTTTAGTCGCACGAGGCTCTCAGTCGAAACACCGTTAAAGCTTGTAAATCTTCCCGCTGCGAAGATTTTGCCGTCGGGTTGTGCAATTACCTCGTAAACCTCAACTTGCGTTCCGGTCGAGATGGCAAAAGTAGAATCTAAGGACCCGTCGGCATTCAAACGAGCAACGCCGCGATGCGGGGTCGAGAAAGTTCCACCGACAAGAACCTTGCCGCCATTTCCAGGCTCAACGCTTACGACGGTCGAGTTGAAATTCGGAACCACGGCATCAAGACTGCCATTGGCGTTAAGCCTTACCAGGCGCGACGACGAAACCGTAAAAGACCCGCCCACCAAAACCTTGCCGTCGGGCAAAATATGCAGGTCGTTGATTTGAGAGTTGAACGCAACGGTTGCCGTGAATGAATCGTCGATACTGCCGTCCGGGTTTAGTCTGACTAACCTATTTACGGTCTGATCATTAAAGATGGTGAACAGTCCGCCAATTAGGAGCTTACCGTCGGGCTGCAACTCAACGGTTCGAATTACAAGGTTGGCCCCGCTGCCCAACACAAAAGATGGATCAAGACTGCCGTCTGCATTGAAGCGAGCGATGCCGTTTGTTCGGGTTCCATTTGCCCTCTGAAACAATCCAACAACTATTATTTTGCCATCGGATTGAACGGCGGTGTCGTTTACGTAACCGAAACCCTCGGTGATCGTTGCTCCGAATGTCGGATCTAGATTTCCATCGGCTTGAATGAATCGTTGAAACTTTAGTTCCGGGTTTCGAAAATTCGGCTGAGGGACATAATAATTAGCGGCGTCACTATAAAGTCCCGACTTATTGATTAGTATTTGACTAGACCACGCGAATTCGGGTTGACCAAAAGATGTCGCTGCTGAAACTAACAGGACCGTCACTCACAGAAAGAACGACCGAGCGAAAACGTCGGCAAGGCAGGAGTCCAAATACTGCTTTTTCATCGATTTTCTTACTTATGCTTCTAGGTGCTCTGCAACCAAACACTAGCACAAAAGAGACATCATGCTCAAGATTATTTAAGATCAACGACGTCACATTAAGCGTGACCTGATAATCGCCGGTGCTCGATGGATCCGCTGATTCCGGCGACGTTAATAAATAAACGAACTCTGTGTAGGCACATCGCCGGTTTGGCCGAAGGGTACCTGGAGGATGCCGGCGGTTGAGCGGACTATGTACCATGTGCCGTTGGCGGGGCGGAAGACCGCTACGTCCGCGACGCCGTCGCCGTCGTAATCCGCCGGGACAGGGATGTCGCCTGCCTGCCCCCAGAACTGGTTTGTAAATCCGCCGCCGCTCAGATTGAGGAACCACTGGCCGGTCGATGGGCGGAACACCGCAAGGTCGGTCGCTCCGTCGCCGTTGAAGTCCGCCGGGGCCTGGATGTCACCCGGCTCTCCCCACGTCTGAACAAAGAACCCCTGGCTCGATTTCAATATGTACCAGTTCCGGTTCGACGGCCTGAACACAGCGATGTCGCCGATGCCGTCGGCGTCAAAATCTCCTGCCACGGGTTTGTCTCCCGTCACGCCAAACTGTGTCTGACCGAAAGGCCCGGTCGTCGTCGAACTCGAATACCACGTGCTTGTCGATGGCCTGAAAATGATCAGGTCCGCCTTCCCGTCGCCATTCCGGTCGGTCGGCACAGGCAGGTCGCCGTCCGCTCCCCAGTTGTACGTCAAAAACGTCCCGTTCGATGAATTGACCACATACCACTGCCCCGTCGATGGCCGAAACACCGCAATATCCGTCTTCCCGTCCCCATCATAATCCGCCGGTGCCATCCGGTCCCCGTCAACTCCCCACGCCATCACCAGATACCCCGCCGTGCTCCGCTGCAAATACCAAAAATGATTCAAAGGCCGCTGCACGGATAGATCCGCCCGAAGGTCGCCGTCGTAGTCGAAAAGTGTGGCGGTCGGCACGAAACCTGCGGCCTGGTTAATAGTGTAGGGCAGCCCGGCAATTGTAATAGTGCCCGACCGAGCGGCGCCCGCATTGGCATCAACTGAGTAGTTGATCGTACCGTTTCCGCTGCCGCTGGCCCCGCCCGTTACGGTGACCCAGTTTTCATTGCTGACCGCCGTCCAACCGCATCCGGGATTTGTATTTGCGGTAAGCGAAACCGATCCGTTTCCGCCCGCGGCGGGAATGTTGGCACTCGATGATCCAAGCGAATAGCCGCAATCGCCGGACAAGGTCAGCGAATATGCACCCAATCCTCCGGTCGGGTTCGACGTGGCAAAGATCGAGTATGTACCGTTTGCCGGCAGGGTGAAAAGTCCCGCGGCGGGTATGCGGGCGTTGGTCCCGCCGCCGCTGTTGTTGTCCTGAGCAAGGATCTGATTATTGGAATCGACAAGGAAAAGATATGCGTCGAACGCCGCGGAATTCATCGCGACCGAGACCTGCTGGCCGGCGACGCCCTCAAAAACGTAATTGTCTGTGTAGCGTATCGGATCAGGCTGGATAAAGCAGTCTGTGATCGCCAAAACGCCGTTTACCGTTTGGCCTACCGATATCGGATTCGAACACCCCATCGAGCCGAGCGCGTTATTTACATTTATTCGCGGTTTGACGATATTGTTGCGGGTGTCGTTTACCATGAGGCCGGTGGAACTCAAAGCATTAGCGATCTCGGCAATGCTCGCGGTGGGTTTTCTTTGTTTTAAAATGGCCCAGGCTCCGGCAATATGCGGCGTGGCCATAGACGTTCCGGAGTAATCTTGAAAAGTCGTCGTCGAACCGCCCGGAACCGCGACCGATGAAGTTATCCAGCGGCCCGGAGCAAGAAAGTTCAGGAACGACGCGCTGTTCGAGGAACTTACAACCAAGTCAACCGTTGCACCCGAGCTGCCATCGCCCGTCGAACCGACGCTAAACGCTGTCGAAATACAAGCCGGGGCCCCCATCGCGTTTGAATAACCGCTGTTGCCGGAAGCAACTATCGTCGCAATGTTGACCGAACGGAGATTGTCGATCGCGGCCTTTCGGGCCGACTGGGCGGCATCGCAATATGATGAATTCTGGCCGCCGCCAAGGCTCATGTTCACCGAAGCGATATTCATCGAACCACTTAGGGCAAGAACGCGCTCAAGGCCGCGGATCTGATCTGAAACGTAGGAAAGCACACACGGAACAGGCGTACTGCCGCAGTTTGTGGCGTTGTCAAAACGCGAGAAAACCTGGATTGCAACGATGTTTGCCCCTTTGGCTACACCGCTGAACGTCGGGCTGGTTCCGGCCGCAATACCGGCAACATGGGTGCCGTGGGCGCAGCCATTCACCGCCGGATCACAATTTACACCGGAATCCGGGTCGGTCGATTGCGAAACGCCGCCCGGACAAACGGTCACCGAGTTGCCGACCGTCTGCGAGTAACACGCTTCCGAAACAACCTTTCCGGCGAGAAAGCTGTGCGCCTTCATTACTCCGGCATCAAGCACGGCAACGGCCCATCCGGCGCCCGTGTAGCCGCTTGTCCATGCGGCCTGAGCATTAACGACCTGGGTGCTTTCCGCCAGGGTTGGCGGTTCGGCGACGTCTTCTTCGATGCTTGTTATCTGCGCGTCACCGCTCATTTGCCTGAGCAGCCCGGCGTCGGCATCGATAACCAGGAACGGAATCGTTTCGAAAAAGATCGCCCCGGTGTCTCCCCGCAGTGCAAAATAACGCGAAAGAAAACTCTGCTGCGCGGCTTTGATCCGGCCGCCCTGCTTGGTGGCCTCACTACGGCTCAATGTACCGACCGGTGAAAACGCCGCATCCAACCCAACGATCAGGCGCACCGGGCCTTTTGTTTCGGCTGCCTCGATAAATTTTGTAAAATTAGCGTCCCGGCGGGATTGAGGTACCTTGGAGGGTTCGCCGACCTGAGCCTTTTGAGGCGTAAGAAAAAAAAGCCCGGCAACTGCGGCACAGGCCAGAAGAGCTATCGAAATGATCGTCCGTTTCATAATGCTTTAGCGGGCGCCGCGGGAGCGACGAGTAAATACTTTCGGGAGACCGAAGGCATAGTAAGATCCTATTATCTTCTTCCGCCTTCGCGGCAGAAATTTGACTTCCTATTATGATAACCCAAATCAGAGGTTATATTAAGAAAAATAGTCAATCGGCCCTTTTTTCCGTGAGCATCTTTGAGACGGATCAATTTTTTCAAAGCATTTTGACTGGTTCGCGGTTAGATAGTTTCGGCGGCTATCAGTAATTTATGAGTTCTTTAAAAACTTACACTGCGGACTAATTCCTGATCGGATCTTACTTCCTTCTTATTTCTTATTCATCTTTTGCAGTGGTTTCGCTTTTTTACCACCTAAGAAGAGGAATATGATGAACAAAGAATTATCTTCGCCCAACGTAATCCTTTTAGAATCCGTCCGTGATCGCTCCGATACTGCTCGATGAAACGAGCCGTGCGTACTTGGCGATGACGCCGTCCTTATACCAGGGTTTTGGCGGGTGCCAGGCGGCACGGCGGGCGGCGAGTTCTTTCTCGGTGAGGTGAACGTTGAGGGATCGTTCGTCGGCGTCGATAGTGATCTGATCGCCGGTTTGGACGAGGGCGATATTGCCGCCGACCGCGGCTTCGGGCGCGACGTGGCCGACGACCATTCCGTACGTGCCGCCGGAAAAGCGGCCGTCTGTGATGAGGCCGACCGAATCACCGAGGCCCTGGCCGATAATGGCGGATGTGGGTGCGAGCATTTCACGCATTCCGGGGCCGCCTTTCGGACCTTCGTAACGGATCACGACGATGTCGCCCGCCTTGATCTCGCGTTTCATGATCGCCGCCATTGAGAGTTCTTCGGAATCGTACACCTTGGCCGGGCCGGTGATACGGCGGTGCTTGATGCCGGAAACTTTTGCGACTGCACACTCGGTCGCAAGGTTGCCCCGGAGAATGGCCAGATGGCCTTCCGAGTAGAGCGGAGCGTCCCACGGGCGGATCACATCTCGTCGGACCGCAAGCGTCCCACTTGCGTCAGATACCTGTCGAGAATTGGATCGCGCAGGGGACGCGGATTCGCTTTCGCTATCCGCTGGCAAGCGGGACGCTTGCGGTCCGACGAGATTTTCGGCGACCGTTTTGCCGGTTATCGTCATGCAGCCGCCGTGAAGCACGCCATTGTCAAGCAGTATCTTCATCACGCGCGGAATGCCGCCAGCCTTGTGCAGATCGGTCGCGACGTATTTGCCCGACGGTTTCAGATCGCAAAGGACCGGCACCTTTTTCTGGATCATTTCAAAGTCTTCGACGCTCAACGGAACGTTTGCCGAATGGGCGATAGCGAGCAGGTGCAGCACCGCATTGGTCGAA
>JBGTJP010000016.1:0-19197 GCA_041745075.1 Pyrinomonadaceae bacterium
GAATGGCAACAAGAAGCGTTCGCTTATAACAACACAGTTGTCTTCGCGCCTGACCTCCAGAGAAATCAGATGCCCTCGGCCAAGTATCGAAAGAACGCGTTTAACCTGGCCGAGCGGCAGCTTGCGTTGGCCGGGTACCGGTTGGGCGAAACACTGAACTCGGTGTTTGGCACGCCGGGAACCGCCAAATAACAGCCGAACAGCGAAGAGAACCGCGTATTAAGACGAAGCAGAACAGACCGGAAGACGAATAAATGAATCCACTCGAAACTCTCGATCATTTCAAAAGCAGGCAAGAGTCTATCATCGGATCGATCCGCGAGATCGTCGATATTGAATCGCCCTCGGGCGACGCGGACCGGAGCAAGGAAGTGATGCAATGGGTCGCGGATCAGGCCCTCAAGACAGGGCTTGACCTTGAGATCGAAAAGGTTCCGGCAGACGGCTACGGTGAGCACCTCGTGATCCGGGCCTTTTCTGGTGATGCAGAGCCCGTTCTGTTGTTGGGCCACACGGACACGGTCCATCCGGTTGGCACAAACCTTGCTAACCCAACCCGCATCGAAGACGATAAATTTTACGGCTGCGGCATTTTCGATATGAAGGCGAACGTTGTTCTGGTACTTGAAGCGTTAAGGTATCTTTCCGAAAATGTTATATCGCCGGGCCGCCCGATAACAATATTTCTGTCTTGCGATGAAGAGGTCGGCAGCCATTCGGGGCGTCCGCTTCTCGAAGCCGAGGCAAAGAAGGCCGAAAAATGTCTGATCTTCGAACCCTCGGCCGAGGGACGCGTCAAGACGGGCCGCAAAGGCACGGGCATGTACACCATCGCCGCTCACGGCGTTCCTGCCCACGCGGGCCTCGAACCGGAAAAAGGGGCAAGTGCGATCCTCGAGCTTTCACGCCAGATCGATATGCTTGACGCTCTTAACTCACCCGAGATCGGAACTACCGTAAATGTCTGCACGATAAACGGCGGCACCACGACCAATGTGATCCCCGAACATGCAACCTGCAGCGTGGATGTGCGCTTTTCGACGATGGAGGAGGCGGAACGTATCGACACGATCTTTCAAAATCTTGAGCCGTTCGACAAACGCGTTTCGCTGAAAATTTCCGGCGGCATCAACCGTCCGCCTTTGGAACGTACCGAAGACGTTGTGAAATTGTACGAACACGCCCGCGGCCTGGCCGATTCATTCGGTTATGACCTTGGCGAAACACAAGTCGGCGGTGCATCCGACGGCAACTTTGTTGGAGCTCTCGGTGTGCCCGTCCTTGATGGCCTGGGCATCGCCGGCGACGGTGCACATACGCTGGATGAACATATATTATTAAGTGATATTGCGAACCGGGCGACGCTGGTTACATTATTGTTATCCCAATAAACTGGCTGATAGCTGTTAGCCAAAATCCAAATCATTTTATGCAGCTTTGGATTGCCTTAAATATGACTCCCGGAGTCGGGCCGCGGGCCGCGACGAAATTGCTCGAGCGGTTCGGGTCGGCCGACGCGGTTTTTCATGCTCGGCGGACTGAGCTGGAGTCGCTTCGGATGCGGCCGGAGACGATCGAGAGCATCATCAAACGCGAATTTGAGGAGAAGGCGGAAACGGAGCTTGAACGCGTCAAAGCGCTCGGCGGTGACATTCTGATCCTCGACGACGGAAGTTATCCGGCATATCTGCGTGAGATCGCCGACCCTCCGATCACTTTGTACGTTAGGGGCGACTGGCAGGCGTGTTTCGAGCAGCCCTGTGTAGCGGTGATCGGTTCGCGGATGTGCTCGACGTATGGCGAGAACGCTTCGGAAATGCTGGCACGCGATCTTGCGTCGCGCGGCATTTGCATAATTTCAGGCCTTGCACGCGGGATCGACACGGCGGCCCATCGCGGTGCGATGCGCGGCGGCGGAAGGACGATCGCCGTGCTGGGAACGGGCATCGACGGCGTTTATCCCAAAGAAAATGCACGGCTTGTGCGTGAAATACTTGACTCCGGCGGGGCCGTCGTTTCGCAGTTCCCGCTTGGCACGCCGCCCTTGAAGGACAACTTTCCCTATCGCAATCGAATCATAAGCGGGCTTAGCCTGGGGGTTTTGATCGTGGAAGCGACCGAAAAAAGCGGCTCTTTGATAACCGCGCGTCTCGCAACCGAACAGAACCGCGAAGTGATGGCCGTACCGGGCAACATCACGTCGCGGACCTCGGTCGGGACCAATTACCTTATTAAGGCCGGGGCTAAACTGGTACAGCAATGGCAGGATGTAGTTGCCGAATTGCCGTCGGATGTCGCCGCAGCAATTTTGCCGCCGAAGATCGACGACGCGGACCAAAAGGCTGAAAGGACGCAGGACGAACTCGTTCCAGCCGGCATGAACGAAAATGAGCGGAAAGTATGGAAACACCTTTCCACCGACGAATCCGTTCAGATCGACGCGCTTTTGGAAGCTACCGGCCTTTCGTTCGGCGACCTGAACGCTGCGCTGGTCGGCCTCGATATTCGCGATCTGATCCGAGTATTGCCTGGCAAGCATTATGCGCGGCGGACTTAAATAACTTTTGTGAGCAAAAGCAGCTTCATCCAAATCACCCGTCGCGGCAAACTTCCTGAAGGAGAATTTATGCCGATGGTTAACGCCATGTACGAAGAGATTTGGGGAAACCTGCTCCCTCCGCAGATCCTTACCCATGGCCTGTCGAATTCGGTGCGGAACAATGTCGTGACACCGCCGGATGCCCCAACCCCTGACTGCATGACATGCGGAGCGTGCTGTAAGGCGTTTGTATGCGTCAGTGTCGGAGCGAGCGATAACTTCGATCCCGACCTTTATTGGGATATTACGACGGACGGCGAGAACGGCGAAGTTGTCGTCGACAGGTTCCTGCGTCGAGACGGTGAATCCCTCGCCTGCGTTGGGCTTAGCGGTACTATCGGCGAGAGCGTGACCTGCGGCATTTACGAAACGCGGCCTGCGATGTGCCGTCAGTTTGAAGCGGGCAGCGACCGTTGCCATGCGCTCCGGCGTGCGTTTGGTATGGAGCCTTTCCTGACGCTTAGCGAAATGTACGACGCAAGAAAAAAGCTCACGGCCCGCTCAGAAGCGGCCGGGCCATCCCGGACGATCCGAAGCGCTCATATCCGCAAGGAGCCCGGAACGGAAAAAATGACGATATTTGCCGTGATCGGTGAGGGCGATTTACTTCCTGTTCATACCTATCACCCAGCCGATGAGACCTGGATGCAGAATGAATTTGACGGCCTTAGCGTAGATGCGGCCCGCGAACTTATCGAATCGCGCAAACACGCGGCCGAAGATTCCGGTTGACACGATATATAGAATGAAAGTCGATCTTCGAGGACGCCAAGTATAGGGCACAACATTAGTCGAGTGTTGACAGGGGCGTGATTTAGGTGTTAGAAGTCACAATGTCAGAGCGTCGTTGGCCTCTGACATATTTTTTCCCGGTAAGGTCGTGACAGCGACTGCTGCGCGCGGTTCGAACAAGAAAGGGTGGATAGCAATTAAGTAAAATGTCAAAGAATCTCGTAATAGTAGAATCGCCGGCAAAGGCTAAAACGATAAATAAATACCTTGGGTCTGACTTTATCGTGATGGCATCGATCGGTCACATCAAGGACCTGCCGATGAAGGATCTTGGGGTCGATGTCGAAAACGACTTTGAGCCGACCTATGTGGTCATTCCCGACACAAAGAAGCGGAATAATAAGAAGATAGTTTCCGAGCTCAAAAAAGCGGCGAAGGCAAGCGAATCAATTTACCTCGCGGCCGACCCCGACCGTGAAGGAGAGGCCATCTGCCAGCACCTAGCCGAGGAGATCGTTCCCAAAAAGCCGGCTAAGCAGGTCTTTCGCGTGATGTTTAACGAGATCACAAAGAAAGCGATCCAGGATGCTTTCAAAGAACCTAAACCGGTCAACAAAAATCTGGTTGACGCACAGCAGACGCGACGCATTCTGGATCGACTTGTTGGCTATAAGGTTTCGCCCATACTTTGGAAAACGATCGGGGGGAAACTTTCGGCCGGCCGTGTACAGACAGTTGCCGTGCGAATCGTTGTCGAACGCGAACGCGAGATCGAAGCTTTCATAAAAACCGAATATTGGTCGATCCTTGCCAATCTCGGTGCCTCGCTGCCGCCGAATTTCGACTCAAAACTCTTTCGGATCGAGGACAATAGCGTAAAATCGGGCAAGTTCGACGAGGACCTCAAGCCCGGCGAAACTCATATTAAGACTTCGGTCGAAGCCGGTGATATCGTCGCCGAAGCAGAGAAACAGCCATTCGTCGTTGATTCGGTCACGACAAAGGAACGCAAGCGCAATGCAACACCGCCTTTTATTACCTCAAAACTCCAGCAGGAAGCGTCACGAAAGTTGGGGTTTGCGGTAAAGAAGACGATGATGGTTGCCCAAAAGCTTTATGAGGGCATCGAGGTCGGCTCTGAAGGGCTGGTGGGCTTGATAACCTATATGCGTACCGATTCAACGCGTGTCTCGGACGCCGCGCTCGATGAGGTCCGCGGATTTATCGGCGGCACGTATGGGCACGCTTATCTGCCTGAAAAACCAGCCCTTTACAGGTCGAAAAAAGATGCCCAGGATGCCCATGAAGCGATCCGGCCGACGGACGTCAACCGCACGCCGGAAACTCTTGCGAGCAAGCTGGGCCCCGATGAGCTAAAACTTTACCGCTTGATCTGGCAGAGATTTGTCGCTTCGCAAATGACACCGGCGGTATTCGACCAAACTACGATCGATATTAAGGCGGGACGTTTTACATTTCGCTCGACAGGCTCGGTGCAGAAATTTGACGGATTCCTTAAGGTCTATCAGGAGGGCCGTGACGAAAAGCCGGCGGACGACGAAGATGATGAAGACCGCAACCTGCCGCTGGTCCAGCAGGGCGAGACGCTCAAATTAAATTCGATAACACCCGACCAGCATTTTACAGAACCCCCGCCGCGTTATTCCGAAGCAACGCTTGTTAAGGCCCTCGAAGAAAAAGGCATCGGCCGACCGTCAACATATGCGGCGATCATGACGACAATTCAGGATCGCGAATACGTCGAAAAGATCGAAGGTCGTTTTCATCCTACGCCGCTTGGGATCACGGTCAACGATCTTTTGATCGAAAGCTTTGACGACATTTTCAATACGACCTACACGGCTCGAATGGAAGAAGAGCTTGATGAGATCGAGGACGGGAAATTAGACTGGCGAAGCGCTTTGCACGAGTTCTACGGCAAATTTGCAAAGGACCTTGCCGAGGCCACCGAGAACATAAAGAACAAGAAGAAAATGGAGATCCCGACCGACGAGGTCTGCGAAAAATGCGGAGCCGGTATGGTGATCAAGTTCGGGCGGTTCGGGCAGTTTTTGGCGTGTGCGAATTATCCTGAATGTAAGAACACGCGTGAGGTCGCCAGCAAGAGGTCCGGGGACGGTACCGCCGAAGGCGGCGAAGAGGCCGAAGAAATTCCCGTCTGTGAACTGTGCGGAAAGGAGATGTCGCTGAAAAAGGGCCGTTTCGGTTCGTTTTACGGATGCACCGGATATCCGGAATGCAAGAATATCCGCAAAATAGCGAAGGGCGACCAGAAACCCGCTCCGCCACCCGTTCCGCTTGATGAAATGTGCCCGAAGGACGGCGTCAATCTGGTCCGGCGTCAGGGAAGGTTCGGCGAATTCGTCTCGTGCTCCAATTATCCAAAGTGCGATTACATCAAGCGCGAAACGCTGGACATGGCCTGCGAAAAATGCGGCGGCGACATCGCTGTCAAGAAATCGCGACGCGGCAAAGTGTTTTACGGCTGCGTTAATTATCCCAAATGCGATGTCGTTTTCTGGGACAAGCCCGTCGAACAGGCTTGCCCGAAGTGTTCGGCCCCGCACCTTCTTGAAAAGACCACGAAAAAGGACGGCACCGTCCGCTATTGCAAAAATGAAGATTGTGATTATAAAATGAGCGTTGGAAACACAGATTTAACATCAGACTCGGCGGCGGAGGCCACGACTCCGGCAGCATAGGGCCAGGATGAATGAAAACATAGAGTTCCTGCAGGCGTTCCTGAAGAACCCAGGGAAGGTTGGTTCCATCAGGCCCAGCTCGCCGGAGCTTGCGCAGAAAATGATCGAGGGCATCGCGCCCGACAGCGACAATGCCGTTCTCGAACTCGGTGTTGGCACCGGCGCTATCACAAAATTTCTGCAGGAGGTCGTTCCAGACGACCGTTCATACCTTGGCATCGAACTGGACCGCGATCTGGTTCGCCTTTTGCGGCGAACCTTTCCTGAGATGACGGTTGTTCGCGGAAATGCGGTTGATACCTGGTCGATTCATCAACGGTCCGGCATCGGAAAGATCGGCTATATCATTTGCTGCCTGCCGTTTGTTTCGCTTCCCAATGAGGTAGGTGAAAAGATCCTACAGCAATTAGATAGATTCATGCAGCAGGGCGACTGCACCTTCCGCACGTTTCAGTACGCCCACGGCTTTTACTTTCCGTCCGCTATCAAGCTCCGCGAATTTATGCGCGACCGCTATGGCAAGTCAAAGAAAAGCCCGCTCATAGTTAAGAATGTCCCGCCCGCATACACGCTTACCTGGTCTACATAGACCTGAACCATTTTCTGAACATTTTCCATTTCTGTGGTATAAGATAATTAAATCTTACACACAGATTCATTTCGCATTTTAGGAGAATAAATAATGTTACGACGCAAGATTTTGGGCGCGTTTTTGATGTACGCGTTTTTGGTTCCGGGTCTCGCACTCGGGCAGGGGAACGGTGCCACAGCGGCGAAGGTCTATACCGCACCGAAGGCAGACATAGACAAGATCAAGGACGAGGGCCTGAACCGTTCACAGGTCATGCAGCACTTGAGTTATTTGACGGATGTTATCGGCGGCCGCCTAACAAATTCTCCCAACATGAAGCGGGCCAACGAATGGACGCGCGATACGATGGCAAAGTGGGGAATGCAGAACGCAAAGCTTGAAGCATGGGGCCCGTTTGGACGCGGTTGGTCGCTGAAGAGTTTTTCGGCGCAGGTCGTCGAACCGCAGACGATACCGCTTATCGCATTTCCGAAAGCCTGGTCTCCGTCAACAAAAGGCACGGTCACCGCCGACGTGGTTTACCTAGACATTAATTCCGACGATGACTTTGCCAAATACAAGGGCCAGCTTCGCGGCAAGGTAGTGCTTGTTTCGAGGATTCGGCCGCTTGCCGCCGATTTTGGCGGAATGGGAACCCGTTTGACGGACGATGAGCTTGCAAAGATGGCCGCTGACCCGATGGCGGCCCCGCGGGCCCAACCCCAGCCCGGTCAACAGCAGCCGACCGCCGAACAGCAGGAACGCATCCGGCAATTCCAGGTCGCCCAAAAAATGGGCGGATTCGTATTTGATGAAGGAGCGGCAGTGATCGTTGACAATAGCCGCGTCGGCAGCGGCGGAACGCTCTTTGTTTCGTCTGCAAGTGTGGCTCCGCCTCCGGCCAGCGGTACTCCTGCAGCCGGTGGCCCGCCGAATCGGGGCCGTTTTGCTCCTTATAGCAAGGAAATGGAAGGTCGAATGGTCCCTCAGATGACGATGGCTACCGAGGATTACAATCGTCTGGTCCGAATGGTCCAGCAGGGCGTCAAACCGAAAATGTCGGTCGATATCCAAACGCAGTATCATGACGACGACCTAATGGGTTACAACACGGTTGCCGAAATTCCCGGTTCCGATCCGAAGCTAAAGGACGAGATCGTAATGCTTGGCGGCCATCTGGATTCGTGGCATGCAGGCACGGGAGCAACCGACAACGCCGCGGGCTGTGCCGTCGCCATGGAGGCTGCGCGTATCCTGATCGCATCAGGATTAAAGCCGCGGCGGACCATTCGCGTCGCCCTCTGGAGCGGCGAGGAACAGGGCCTGAACGGTTCACGCGAGTACGTTAAACAGCAGTTCGGTGAGATCAAGCCGGGCGCGGCGCAAGGTCAGCCGGGCGATCTGGCAAAGACCGCCAATTACGACAAACTATCGGCGTACTACAACCTGGACAACGGCACCGGCAAGATACGCGGGGTTTATATGCAGGGAAACGCGGCGGTAAGGCCGATCTTCGAAGCATGGCTTAGCCCCTTTGCTGATATGGGTGCTAAGACCTTGACTTTATCGAACACAGGCGGCACCGACCACCTTTCGTTCGATCGCATCGGTCTGCCCGGATTTCAGTTTATCCAGGACGAGATCGAGTACGACACGCGAACTCACCATTCGAACCAGGACAACTACGACCGCATCCAGGCCGACGATATGAAACAGGCCGCCACGATCATGGCCGCGTTTGTTTATCAGACCGCGATGATGGATGGAAAAATACCCCGAAAGACGGCTCAGTTATAGAGATCCTATAAGGCCAGTTCCATAAAGAGGACTGCGTCGTGCGGATTTTCGTAATAGGGCGGAATAGGTTTGAAGCCGTGGGTCTGATAGAGGCTCACGGCTTTTGCCATTTTTGGCGGATAGGTGTCCAGTCGCATTTTGAGATACCCGATCTTTCGAGCTTCGTCAATCAAATTTTGGACCAATTTTTTTCCAATCTTATGGCCGCGAAAATCGGGGCGAATGTAAAGCCTCTTCATCTCACAAACGGTTTCGTCCAGTTTTCGCAATGCAATACAGCCGGCGTCAAGGCCGTCAACCGTCACCAGATTCAAACGCCCGTCGGGCCGGGCGTAGCTTCCCGGCAGAGTTCGAAGCTCCTCTTCGAATCCTTGAAAGCAAAGATCGAGGCCCAGCCACACTTCGTACTCGCGAAAAAGCGTGCGGATTTTTTCTATTTCATCGGCTGATTCAGCCTGAGCGATCGAGATCATATACGGCGCCAATTTTCTCACTAACCAGTTTACTGAATTTTAACCGACGATCTGTGATTTTCACACGCCTCCTCTACTGTCCTGGCCACGAATTATGCGAAAATCATTTCCTATGGAAACTGCCGTCGAAAAGTACAAGGTCGCCAAAGAGCCGTTTTATCTTCCCGTAAATCAAGAGGTCGAATTATTCGAGGCGGCCTACGCGGCCAAGCTGCCGGTTATGTTGAAAGGACCCACCGGCTGCGGAAAGACGCGTTTTGTCGAGTATATGGCCCATCGGCTAAACCGCCCGCTTATCACCGTTGCGTGTCACGAAGACCTTTCATCGACCGATCTTGTCGGCCGCTTTTTGCTCGAGGGCGAAGAAACCGTCTGGCACGACGGGCCGCTGACGACCGCCGTCCGCAGCGGTGCGATCTGTTATCTCGACGAGGTAGTCGAAGCCCGCAAGGACACCGTTGTCATCATCCATCCTTTGACTGACGACCGCCGCCGCCTGCCGATAGAAAAACGCGGGACCGTGATCGAGGCGCCGCCGGAGTTTATGCTAGTCGTTTCATATAATCCCGGCTATCAGTCGGTTTTGAAAGACCTCAAACAATCGACGCGGCAGCGGTTTGTTGCGATGGAATTCGATTACCCGGACGCCGAAGCGGAAACCGAGATCGTCGCAAAGGAAGGCGGCATCGATGAAACCATCGCAAAAGACCTGGTGACGATAGGCCAAAAGGTAAGAAACCTACGCGGCCACGGCCTCGAAGAAGGGGTCTCGACAAGATTGCTTATTTACGCAGCCCAAATGATCGCAAAGGGAATCTCACCGATCGACGCTGCCGAGGTCGCTATTTGTTCGCCGATCACGGATGACCGCGAACTTCACCGAAGCATCCGCGAGATCGTGACGACGATCATATGAGTTAAGTACAAAAATCTTGAAAATTCTTTCGGCAAAAAGTATTCTAAAACTGTTATGACGAACGAAGAACTGATTAAAGAAATACCCTCATTACCATCGGAGGTTAAGAGCCAGATTGAGCGAATAATCGAGCGGTTTAGAAAGGATCAGGCTGCTGAGAAGAAACCGGTAAAGAGAGGGCCTCTCCGCGAAGAACCTTTTTTTGGTATGTGGAAAGACCGGGAGGACATGGTTGACCCGGTCGAGTACATACGAAAGCTCAGAAGAGAACAGTGGGGCCCTGATCGCAAGGCCATACGATGATCCTGCTCGACTCAAATATTCTGATACGGTTTTCGAGAGGCGATGAGTCGACCGCCGAGTGGCTCGAAGGCGCGGCAACAGAGAATGATTTGGCAATAAGCGTCGTTACAGTTTTGGAGCTATTGCTTGGTTCAAGGGATAAAAGACATTTGCGCGAGATCAGGCAATTTCTTTCGAGATACAGTACGATCCAGCTTGACGAAAATACTTCCCGCCGGGCGACTATTCTCATTGAAACATACTTTCTAAGTCATAATTTACAAATTGCCGATGCGCTGATCGCCGCGACCGCATTGGTTACTGATTTCGAACTAGCGACCATCAATAGAAAAGATTTTCGATATATCGACGGTTTGAAATTAGTGGATTATCCGTAACGACGACCACGCACTTGGGCGCAGCATCCGCGCGGTCGTGATGGCTATAATGGGTAAGAAAATACAAACAAAAGAACAAAAACCGCCAGACTCGATGGATGCAACATGGAATCTAATAGTTGAAGAGCATCTTCGTCGTGGTGGAAAGCTCGAAGACTTAAAGATCGACAAAACCTTCACCCGCAAAGGCCGAATGGCAGAGAAAAATAAACCCTACCTGCGTTAAAGCGGTAAGAAGCAAGTCCACGACACCACGCCCTCCGCTCGCTTAAACCGCGAAAACCGGCCCGCTCAGTCGCCGAAATGACCCGCGACATCCCGGCGGATAAGCTGGCGCATCTAAGTGATATACTTGCTCAACTGACAGAAAATGAATAGCGCAAGCACCCTAATAAAGATCGTCCTCCTCACACTTCAAATTGTTGTTTGTTCAATGACTCATGTTGGCCAAGACATTGTTACAGGAAAGGTGCCGTCGATCGATGATTCCTTAAAAACCGGATTTAACTTCCTTGCCAAAGGAAAATACGCGGACGCGCGCATCCAATTTGAAGCGGCACAGACCTCGTTTACAAGAGACCCAGAACCATCACAATGGCTTTTTACGAAAATTCGACTTCCGGATGAAAACGAAGGCGATGTTACATCCCAGGATCCGCAGATACGGCAAATAACTGGATGGCGGCACTCAATGGGCACTCAGCAAGCAATATTGATGATTCTTGCTTTCACTTCTCAGCTTCAAGGAGATAAGGTACAGGCGGAGAAATATAAGACCGAAACATACAAGTTGCAAAGTCCGGTGTGGGGGTTGTCATGGCGAATGTTTATTCCGCCCATTGAAGGTTTATTCCATACGACAGTTCCAGAAGATACCTCCGCGAGCTACGCACGATACGAATTTATGGCTGGTGAACTGTTGTACTCGGCCGAAGAGAAAAAGCCCGCATTAGCGATGATGAAGAATGCTCAGGAGTTAGTTCCAAAGGACGCCGAAATTTCGGCAAGCCTTGCTGGATATTACCTGATTGAATTCGAGCCAGCCTCCTCGCGAAGATACGGAGAAATAAGTGTCGGCATCGACCCAAAACAGGGGCGTGTGTATATCGATCTTGGAACCGCGTGTTGGCTACTCGGTGATCTAGACGCCGCGATTAAGTACGCAACGATGGCTCAAAATCTTGAACCGGAGCTTCCGGGTCCGCACGGCACGTTGGCGCTTGCATTATTCGAAAAGGGCTATGCGGCCACAGCAGCTACAGAGGCACAAAAGGGCGTCAAGCTTAGTAACCGATTTCCTTTCTACTTGACGATCCAAGCGATTGTATTTGAGGGTGCAGGGAAAGGGAAGGACGCGGAAAAAATTATGAAAGAAGCTTGGAAAGATGAACGACCGGACGCCGAGCGTCTTAAAAAATGGTTCTTTCGCGACCGAAGCCTCGACCTAGCGTTAAAAGTAGTTTCCAGACTGAAATGATTCGCGGCTTACTTCTCATCGCTCTTCTCACGATATCTAGCGTTGCGTCTGCTCAACAGCTTCGCACGGCAAATTACCCCGCTGTCTGGTTCGCGCCGATCAACGATCCCAACAAACCCGACTGGGAGATATTGCCGCAGGAGCGACAAGCGGGTGAGGTTATTTTGTCGAAGCGGAATGAGCTTGGCATTTTGTCGAACTTTGCGTCGACGCCGTTTGAGTTGGACGGAAAACGGTATGCGAGCGTCGAGGGCTTTTGGCAGATGATGCTTTATCCGGAAGGGACGAGTGACGAGAGAACAAGGGACAAAAGGGTGACGTGGAAATACACCCGCGAACAGGTCGCGCAAATGACCGCCTTCGAAGCAAAATCCGCCGGAACGCTCGCCGAGGAAAACATGAAAAAACTCGGCATCACGTGGGCGACATTCGACGGCAAGCGATTTCCTTACAGATCACAAACGCCCGGCGAGCATCACCGCGTGATCGTCGCCGCGATGCGTGCGAAGGCCGAACAAAACCCCGAAGTCCGGCGCATCCTCCTTGCGACCGGCGACCTCATCCTAAGGCCCGACCACCACGGCGAAGAAAATCCACCGCCCGAGTGGAAATATTACGAAATTTGGATGAACCTGCGGGGCGAGCTGCGGGCGAATTTGTCATCTGATCCGGACATCCGATGACGGTAAATTTCCGAATTTCGCCGCCGCGTTCAGCGTTTCGAACGCGCCGCCGCTTTGGGTTCGCGAGTGCTCGCCCAAACTCGCCGGCAAAGACGGAAAGGGGCACAAGAGCCATGAGACCGGGATCGATGTTGATATCCGTCTGCCGCTGCTTCCTCCGCATACAAACGACTGGTTCCAATTGCGGGCGCACAATTACACAAAGCTGTTCCATTATGACGCGGCGGTCGTACAGTACCAGATGTTTAAGAAACATATGGATTCAAAGTACATATTCTTTAACGATCCGCGATTTACCAATAAGCTTCGACTGACCACAAATCAGCCCAACCACAGCGAGCATTTTCACGTGCGAATAGAGCCGCCGGCGAGAATAGACGGTATTTATATGTGAACCGTAAGGCGGCGCGATCTCTGATGGCGTCGCCTTTAGGTTGATATGCCTAACTTCGCGGTCTAAGATAGTTCAATGTCACGGACGACCAACCGCCGCGAGTTTTTGAAGATCCTCGGAGCTACGACTGCCGCTTTGGCTCTTTCGTCGGGCAACGCTTTTGCGCAAAAAGCCCCTAAAACCTGTGTGATCATCGGTGCCGGACTGGCCGGGTTGTCGGCGGCCTATAAATTGAAAACCGCCGGTTGGGAGGTGACACTCCTCGATGGCCGTAGCCGAATTGGCGGCCGCGTTTTCTCACACACTTTCAAGGACACAAATCTCGTGTGCGAGCTTGGTGCCGAATGGGTCGGCGAAAGCCACGAACGGCTGCACGCATTGTGCGGCGATTTCAAGATACCGCTTCAGAAGCACCAGTTCGAGGACAGCCTGATGCAGAACGGCAAGGTCTCGGCGCCAAAGGCCTGGGGATTTTCCGACCCGGCGAAAAAAGCTTTTGCCGAGATGATCGCCCGCTACGAAAAGCTGACGGTTCTGGAAAAAAATAATCTTGATAAGCTGGCTTGGTGGACCCAGCTTGAGAACATAGGTTTTTCCCGCGATGATCTTGTCATTCGGGATCTGATGGACAGCACTGATTTCGGAGAATCCATAAGAAACGTGTCGGCCTTTGCGGCCCTGGCCGAGTACGCCGAATCGAGTCCGAAGAACGAGATGGATTACAAGATGACGGGCGGCAATTCGCGGCTTGTGCAGGAATTAGCGGCCAGGGTCGGGACCGAAAATATTAAGCTGGAAAAACGCGTTACCGAGATCGTTCAACGTCGCGGGGTCGTTACAGTCGCCGCGGGACAAACTGATATTTACAAAGCAGACGCATGCATCTGCACCGCTCCGGTTCCAAGCTTAAGAAAAATAAAATTCGATCCCCCGCTTCCCGCGGCACAGGCGGCGGCGGCTGAAAAACTCGGCTATGCCAGGATCATCAAGAACAGCGTACTCTTCGACGAGCGATTCTGGAAAGCCGACAATTTCTCGATGGTAACGGACACGACCTCGCACTACTACTTTCACAGCACCCAAAACCAGCCGGGAAAACAGGGAATCCTGACCGCTTACGCTGTCGGCGACAAGGCCGATGTGCTTGCCTCACAAGAGGACACACGCCGCCAGATCATCGTTGCCCGCGACCTAATAGATTTTAGCTGGTCCGCGCCCAATCTTGCCCGAGGTATCGCTTCATATGCCTGGCAGAAGGACGAATTCACCCAGGGCGCGTACGCGATCTACCGGCCCGGCCAGTGGTTCGGCCTGCGGCCCATTCTCGCCCGTCCGCACGGTAAGGTCCTTTTTGCCGGTGAACATATCGCCGATTGGCAGGGCTTTATGGAAGGCGCCATCGAAACCGGCGAAGCCGCCGCCGAAAATCTTATCCGCTAGCCGTTGTCAGACGGCCCGCAAGCCTCTGCTTCAGAATCCTCATACCCAGACGAAATCTTTACAAGAATTTAACCTGCATTTTACACAGTGTTAACTTCCGGCCGATATCCTGCCTTTTGAAATCCGTAATTCGAAATTCGCAATTTTCTATATATCGGCGGAGTGGTGCGCACGCCCCCGCCGGCCCGCAGTTCAATTTTAATATCGAGGCTATACCTCTTTTAGGAGTAAAAATGAAAAGATACCTTTTCGCGGCGTTATCGTCGCTTGTCTTTGCTTTAGTGCTTTCGCCGGCGGCATTTGCCCAGGCGACGGGCGGTTTGACTGGTACGGTCAAGGACCAGAATGACGCGGTGGTGCAGGGCGCGAGTATCACAGTGAAAAACGCGTCCACCAATCTGAGGAGAAACACCACAACGAACGGCGACGGCCGGTGGTCCGTTTCGCTTCTTCCGGTTGGAACCTACAGCGTTTCTTATGAGAAGGAAGGATTCAAGAAATCGGTCAGCCAGGGAACCCTGGTCGAGGCCTCCGTCACGCGAACGGTTGACGTCGTGCTTGCGGTTGGGACGACTGACGTTTTTGTTGACGTGACAAGCGAACAACCGCTGGTACAATCGGAATCGGCGACCGTCTCGCGCCAGATCACGGGTGAGCAGATCACTCGCGTTCCAACCTCAACGCGAAGCTTTACCGGCCTCCTTTCTTCGGAAGCCGGCGTTTCATCCGAACTATCGCCCGTCGGCGTCAACGGCAACGGCAACATTTCGCCATCGGTCAACGGGACGCGCACGACCTCAACGAGCCTTTTCTTTAACGGCATCGACGCTACCAACATCACCAGCAATGAGGGGTCGTTGAACGATAATATCTCGCCGGCTCCGGAAACCCTCCAGGAAGTAAAGCTCCAAACATCGCTTTATGACGCATCTACGGGCCGAAGCGGCGGAGGTAATTTTCAACTTGTCACAAAGGCGGGCGGGAACAGTTTTAATGGCACCGCATATTATTACCTTCAGAATAAGGCCTTTAATTCTAACGAGTTCTTTCTGAAAGAGAGCGGAAACGAAAAGCCGAAGGCAGATCGGACGGAGACCGGATTCACGATCGGCGGCCCGATTATCAAAGACAAATTCTTTTTCTTTGGCGGCTATCAGTTTACCGACGCGAACACGGGACTAGTTCCGACCGCCCGCACCCGAACCATCCTTCCGTTAGCTTTCAGCGTGCTGGGCGACGATCGCTCACCTGCTGCCATTGCGGCCGCTTTTAACCAATTCAACGGATGTACCGGGGCAAGCTGCCTAACGGCCGCCGACATTAGCCCGATCGCAGTGAATATATTCAATTTGCGAAATCCCGTAACGGGTGGTTTCGTTCTGCCCTCAATCTCAAACTTCAGGGCCCTTGGCATAGTTGATCAATCAGGAACCGGCAGCTTTCAATCGGGCATGTTCCCGACGGTCACTTCACGAACGCTGCAAAGAAACAATCCTCTAGTTGAGGTTGTAAGCGTTCAGCCGTCAACATTTCGGCAGCACCAGGTCACGACCCGGCTAGACGGCCAGTTAAGCCAAAAGAACACTCTGTCAGGCACATTCTTCTTCTCCGATTTTCCGGGACTGGATTCGTTCCCCGATCCAAGCAGCCTTGTTTCGCCGTTCACGCTTTCGCGCGACGACCGGAACCGCACGCTCTCGGTCGGCGATACGCACATTTTCTCGCCAAACTGGATCAACGAGGTGCGATTCGGTTACTTTTACCTGAATAACTCGCGAAAACTTACGGACGAGTTCTCGACGGGTGATTTTACAAATGCCGCAATCGGCGTGACGAATCCTGCATCGACGTTCGACCCCAGCGTCGCGACCACCCGGCTGGGACATTATGTCGGCCGGAACAATCTTTCGAACTTTTCGTTCGGCGGGCCGAACGACTCATTCAACAAACGCAAGCAGATCACATACAGCATTGGCGACAATGTTAACTGGATCTTCAAAAACCATAATTTCAAATTCGGCGGCGAATATAAGCAACATCAGTACGATACCAATCTGCCTGAGGAACAGGCGACCGAGTTCGAGAAATTTGACAGTTTTACGCAGCTGCTCACAGGCAACGCCACCGAAGCAGACACGCAGTACGGCATTACAGACAAGAGCTTTCGCTTCCGGGATCTCGGGTTCTACGTTTCCGATGATTGGAAGATAAACCGAAAGCTAAGCGTAAACCTTGGGCTGAGGTATGAACTGTTCATGTGGCCCACGGAAAAGAACGGCCGGATTGGGAACTTCGACCTTGCCCCGTTTGAATCGTGCTTTACAGGCGGTGGGACGAACGCCCTTTGCGACAACCCGACCACGGGATTCCTGGTCCCAAGCAACGTGAATATGAGCGGCATTTCGATCGTTGACGCGGCGATTGACGCAACCCGGAAAGCGGCGAACAAACACACGCTGAACGGCCAGGACTTGAACAACTTCGCCCCCCGCTTCGGAGTTGCCTATGCGGTAAATAAAAAGCTCGTCTTCCGCGGCGGATACGGGCTGTTCTACGATCGTCCGTCAGCGGCATTTATCAACACCGTGTTCTCAAATTACCCCTTCCTCCGCGAGGTTGAGATCACAGTCCCAAGCGGGAACGTTTCGATCGCTTCCGCATTTTCCGGCGTACCGACAAACGTGCCGCTAAATCAGTGGCTGCCGTTCCGCATTGTTCGCGGTTCGGGGGCGAACGGTTCGTATCAGATACGCGACAACACGCCTGTTTTCGTCGATTCGCGTGGAACGCCGCAGGGCTCGGGCTGCGATCCTTCCACCGGGGCCAGCTGCATTCGCGGAAGCATCGCTGAAACCTTCGAGTTTCGGGCGATCGACCGCAACCTGCGGACGCCGTACGTGCACCAATGGAACGTGGGAGCACAGTATGAAATTGTCAAAGACCTTTTGTTCGAGGCCCGGTACATCGGAACATCCGGAAAGAACCTGCTGGTGGCGACGGCGTTGAATCAAGGCTTTGATCTCAACGATCCGAACACGCCGGACCACGTATTCGAACGCTTCAATCAGGCCTATGTCGCGGCAGGTTCACCGAATGGAGCCCTCAATTCCGGTTCGACCGCCCGGGTTCGCGGGTTGGGCCGCGCGTTCGGATTCCTGAACACCGTAACCGGACAAACCGATCTGAACCTGTCCAGCTCAAGTGGAACGGTCATCGGTTTCGAGGCTAGGGTTCCTATTCTCGGATTCAACGTTCCCGAAGCCATTCTTCTTAAGTCTCAGGGCTACTCGAACTATCACGGCGGACAGTTCAGCCTGACAAAACGCTTCTCGAAGGGGATTCAGTTCAACGTTGCCTACACGTTCTCGAAGTCCATCGACGTAATGTCGAGCGATCCCGGAAGCACGGCGGGAGGCGGAAAGCCGGACGTGCCGAACACGGGATTCATCGCCCAGGGAGACGCAAGAAACCTGGAAAACAACCGCGGCCTTTCCGATTTTGACCGGACCCACCGATTCTCGACAAATTTTGTCTGGGACATACCGTCCGGCGGTTCGGACAATGCCTTTATTAAGGGCTGGTCGGTTTCGGGCTTTTTCCAGGCACAATCGGGGACGCCGTTCACCGTTTTTGCCTCGGAGCCGGAGATCGGCAACGTTTCGCAATATTCAAGCGTAACGCGCGGCTCGGGCGGATTGTATCGACCGGGATTTGGCCGGCCGAATATCAATTGTACCGCGTCGCAGGCAGTTGCGAGCGTTAGCACCTCAAACCTTTCCGTGATTGACGGCGGTTGTTTCAGTTCGGCGCTGGGCCAATTCGGAAACCTTGGCCGGAACACCTTCCGCGGCTCGTCGCAAAAACGGTTCGACCTGAGCTTTGCGAAGAGCACGAAGATCAGCGAGAGAATGAGCTTTGAGTTTGGCTTCGATCTTTTCAATGTTTTCGATACGGTCAATTTCGCAAACCCGAACAGCGATCTGCAGGACTCGGTCGATTTCGGGGTTGTTACAAATTCCATCGGCGGGCCACGGGTGGGACAATTTAGGGCGAAGTTCCGTTTCTAGGCGGAGCCAACCGGAACACTGAAGGCCTGGCGGGAGGAATGGTTTTTCCTCCCGCCATTTTTATCTAGTGCTCATCGACGCCGCCCTTGTCGAAGGACCGCGGCTTCTTGTCAGAGCTCTTGATCCGGTCGATATAATCCCGGATCCTTTCGTTCAGGCCTTCTTCGGCCTGCTTCATTTCTTCGGTTTTGCCGTCCTTCTCGGCGTACTTCGTTGCCTGGGCTTTTTCAAGATCTTCGAATCGCTCCCTTATCATCATTAAGAAAGTGCTTCATCGAAGCCGACATATAGTAAAGCAATTTCCTTGGCGACCCGGCGCCGATGCCGCGGCCTCTCTATTTCACGGCTGTCGTCTTTGTTTCCCTCGGATCGTAGGGCGTCGCTTGGTATTTTTTCACGGCGTCCTGGGCGTTGTCGTAGTTGTCACCAAGATTCTGCGCCCGGCCATACGCCGAGACGGCACGGCTACGGTCACCTTTTGCGTCATAGGCGTTGCCCATTTTGATGTTCGACCAAACCGACAGCCAGGTCGGGCTAAGATCGCCGCTCAATGACGCTTTAAAATTATCGATGGCAAGGTCGTAGTTCCTCTGTTCCAGGAACAAAAGTCCTAGGTGGTAATAGATCCACGAATTCGAGCGGTCA
>JBGTJP010000017.1:0-18294 GCA_041745075.1 Pyrinomonadaceae bacterium
CTGCTTGATTTTACGGCCGATGAGAAATCGCTCGGCAAGGCTTCCGGAGCCGACCTGCTGGAAGGAAAGCTGACGCTTCCGCTCATTCTGCTTTGTCGCCAACACCCTGAGTTCAAGCATGAACTAAAGGCGATTATTACCGACGGTTCGTATCAAAACGGTGCCCGGGCGATGGTTATGAAGAGGCTCGAGGAAAACGAGACGCTTGAGCACATCCGGACGGTCGCGCTTGGCTACGCCGATGCCGCAAGAAAAAATCTTGAAGTTTTACCTCAAACAAAGTATTCTTTTGCTTTGGAAGAGATCCCGAATTTTGTGATCGAACGAAACCGTTGACTTTTTCAGGCCCCTCTTCCGTCTGGCGCGTACCAGCCATAATTTCAATTCCGTCAACATGATAGAAGCAACACATATAGCTACACTTGAAGCCTGGCTTCAAAAAACGCGTGACGAGCAAAACCAGCTTATCGTTAGATTGAAGGAAACCGAGATCGAGAGTGAAGAGCTTCGCTCACAGATCGCGGCGCTTGACGAGGTCGCCCGGCAGGCCGAATCGATGATCGACAGCCTGCTTGTTCAGATCCGTGTCGGCGGCCGCGGATCAAAAGGGCCCCAGACAGAAGGTTCTAAGGGTCACGGTCCAATTATTCCTCACGTGGAAAATAGCTTTGCTCCGACAAAACCGGCTGCTGCATTGATAGATGATCAGGCCCGAACAAGTGCAGGCGATAATTCCGGGAAACGAACTAAACCTGCCATTGGCGGCAAGATCGCCTATTTTGAGCGGCCGCACATTGTCCGGAGTAATCAGATCGAGGCCCTTAGCCACCGGTTTGCCGATCGTACTATTACACAGGCATGCACCCTTTTGCTTAAGGAATCAGGCGGCCCCCTGCATGTGAATGATCTTTACCAAATGCTGCGTTCGGGTGGAATGGAATTCCGCGGGAACAATCCGACCATCTCTGTTGCCGTTTCTCTGAATCGAAACCGCCGCTTTCGCAAGGTGGCGCCCGGCACTTTCGATCTGATGATGCGGGAAGCGTCGCAGGCAGCGTCGTGAGGCGTCCGAAATAATTTGACAAAGGGTTTCGCTTTTTTAAATGAGAATACTAAATGTAGTTGTCTTTGTTTTTGTCTTTGCCTTCGTATTTTCCGCCGGTACCCAAGCCCAAAAGATCAGGCTTCGCTCACAGATAACGCCCGCGTGTGAACCGAGCGGGTCCAACTCGAAATTCGCCGACATCTACGCTGACGGAAACATTGCCGTTCAGGGAAGCTACAGTTGTCGAGGCGCATTTATTTACGATATTTCGAACCCTGACGCTCCCGTGCTTTCCAGTTGGTACAACCCGGGCAACAATCAACAATTTCTCGAAGCAATTGTTATTGGCAATCGCGGATATTTCGGAAGCGGCAACGGCGGCGGGGTCCATATTGTTGACCTTACAAATCCGGCATCGCCGCAGCTCCTCGGCGTTGTAAATGCGTCGAACGCGAATGCCTTCAACAGCATTCATGAGATGGTCGTTTGGGGCAATTTTCTCATCGAAAACGCCAACACGCTTTCCAACAAGACCATTAAAGTAATAAATATCAGCAACCCCGCAACCCCCGTTTTTGTAAGGGACATCAGTCCTTCAGAACCGCTCTGGGTTCACGCAATGCACATTCGCGGAAACCGGATGTTCACGTCCGGATGGGGAACGGCCAGCCAACGCGGCCGGACCGAAATATACGATATCTCGAACCTCGGGACCCAGGCGCCCACACTGCTGGGGTACCTCGAAGATCCGAGTGCAAATGTGACCGCCGGCAACAACATGCACAGCAGTTGGACCAGCGAGGACGGAAACTATCTCTATAGCGCCCGCGAAACGAATAACGGTACGGGAGACCTGCGGGTTTACAACATTACCGATCCGGCCGTGCCTCTGCTCGTCAAGTCAATTACAATGGCCGAGCTTGGCCTGAACGCCGTTACGCCGCATAATCCCGTCGTTTTTGGAAATTATTTATATGTTGCCTGGTATCAGGCGGGTGTGCAGGTGTTCGATATTTCCGATCCCGCGGATCCGAAACGTGTCGGACAGTACGATACCTACCCACCGGCGTTTGCTCCATCCGAGGCGGAAAAGAGGGCTCTGGAAGGTGCGGACCCCTGGGACATGCTGTGTTCCAGCGAATTTCGCCAAAACTTCCTCCCTACTACATATGATGGCGATTGGGCCGTTTTCCCGTTTCTTGGGACGAACAAGGTACTTGCGGGCGATCTGGCCAATGGACTGCTGGTTCTCGATGCAAGCGCTGTCGCAAGCCCCTTGAAAAATCGCGTGTCGGACTTCGATGGCGATCGAAAGACGGACCTTTCGGTATTCTCACCCTCTACCGGCAGGTGGCTGATCGAATCAAGCTTGACTGGGGCGGCCAGTTCATTTTATTGGGGCGTTCAGGGTGACCAGATCATCACAGGAGACTACGACGGCGACGGGCGATCGGATCTTGGCGTCTGGCGGCCTTCAAACGGTACCTGGTACCAATTGCGGAGCGGCTCAACCTACTTCGTCGTACCTTTTGGCGAATCGGGCGACGTGCCCGTCCCTGCGGATTATGACGCCGATGGCCGGACCGATCTCGCAGTATGGCGGCCTTCCAACGGCCTCTGGTACATACAAAACAGCACGCTCGGCAACCGCGTTAGAGGCTGGGGCGTTGCCGGCGACAAGGCTTTATCGGGTGACTACGAAGGCGACGGAAAGGCCGATCTGGTGATCTGGCGGCCTTCGAATGGGAACTGGTACGTGATTCCAAGTTCGTCGAGCAGCCCAATTCAGGTCGGGTGGGGAGTGGATGGCGACAAACCGGTTTACGCCGACTTTAATGGAGACGGGCGTGCCGAATTTACGATTTACCGGCCATCCGAAGGGAAGTGGTACATTCTGGATATATTTACGGGATCGATCCGGACCCAGAACTTTGGGACGGCCGAGGACCTTCCGCTGCCGGCCGACTTTGACGGTGACGGCAAGACCGATATTGCCGTGTTTCGCCCGAGCAATAGCACCTGGTATTGGCTCACCTCGGCCACGCCCGGTTTTTATTCGCGCCAGTTCGGTCAATCGAGCGATCTTCCGTCACCATTGTCAGTGCAGCCGCAATAATTTACAGTCATTAGTACGAGAATCGCCCTCAGTCAGGCTTCAAACTTGACTTTGGGCTTTTTGATTTTATTATTGCTCTATGAAATTACAACTTGCGATAAACAGCGGAACGCTGGCCGGACAGATATTCGATCTGGAAAGCGGATTTCTGACGATCGGCAGGGGCGAGAACTGCAGCGTCCGTTTCGATCCGACAGCTGAGCGAATAGCGTCCAAACAGCACGCGTTTATCGAAGCCAAGGCCGAAGGCTTTTATGTTACAGATAACGAAAGCACCAACGGAACGATGGTCAACGGAGCTCGGGTGCAGACAGCCCGTCTAAATTCTGGTGACTCGCTGCAATTTGGAAAAAATGGGGTAAGTGCCTCGGTTCATATCGAAAGCGGGGTCGCTACGCCTGCGATGCCTCAGCAAGACTTCCGTCAAATTCAGATACAAGAATTTCAACACGCCGTTGAACAGGCTCCGCAGCCGAGTTTTCAAAATTCGATTGCTAATTTCGGGCTTGGCCACCTCGAAGAACCAAAACCGCCACCTAGCAATACCGGACTCTACATTGGTCTCGGGATCGCGATAATGCTGATGGTCCCCCTTGTTTTGATCGTGATCGGGATAATGTTTCTGAGTCTTGGCCCTGTGCCGGCGATCCTTGCCTCGGTTATCGCTTTTACTCCAGCGGCTCTTTACATCCTACCGCTGATGGGCCTCGACCGATACGACCCCGAGCCGTTCTGGCTGCTCGCGATGGCATTTGCCTGGGGGGCTCTCGTCGCGGTCATAATTTCAATCGTTGTAAATACCGTTTTCGGGGAGATTGTTTATGCTGGAACCGGTAGTCCAGGTTTGGCGAATGTGGTTAGCGCCGTTGTTTCGGCGCCGGTAATTGAAGAGGCTTCAAAAGGCGTCGGCCTTTTGATCCTTTTGATCTTCTTCCGTCGCTATTTCGACGATATTATTGACGGGATCGTTTATGGCGGCGTGATCGCGTTAGGATTCGCTACGGTTGAAAACGTATTGTATTATGGCCGGGGCCTCAACGATGCTTACATCGACTACCTCAAAACCTCAGACGCTCTAGCCGCTCTCCTTAGTTTTCTTCTCCTGTTTGCGCTTCGGGGAATCCTTTCGCCCTTCGCCCATGTAATTTTTACGTCAATGACGGGCATCGCCTGCGGCATATCGCGCGAATCCCATAACGGATTCGTGAAGTTCATAATGCCGATAGTTGGTTACGTTGCCGCCGTGATCCTTCACGGGATTTGGAACGGCCTCGGAATTCTTATCACTATTCTTATGGTCGGGATGGGACTGGAGCCAACCTGCACGGACTTAGGCTTGGGCGGTGAAAAGGTCGGGCTTTGCGGTTTCTTTACTGGATATCTCGTACTCCAGGTTCCCCTGTTTCTTATTTTTCTTGTGTTTGTGTTTTTCGTAATGCGCCGTCAACGGAGAATACTCAATGATATGTTAGCGATAGACGTTGCTCGAGGTCTTATCTCGAGTGAACATCTCGCCACTGCTACGTCGGCCTTCAAGAGCACAAGTTGGCTGCTCTCAGGCTTGTTTAGCGGCAAATATCTTGCCCGCAGCCGATTTATGCGGGCAGTGGGGAAGCTTGGGCTAAGCTATTGGCACATTCAGCGGGCGACCGCCGCCCAGGGCCACACCGGAAGTTTTCAACAGAACCCGATCCTCCGGGAAGAAGTTTTGAGGTGGCGCGATAAGGTTTGACGGCATAATTTTACATCCTTTCACATTTGTTTCTTCGCGGCTTAACCTCGGAAGAAACTGCAGGACAATTGATTTGACAGGAACCTGACCGTTTTGCTGACAGCAAACGGGTTGGCTCCGATGTGTCGGATTTCAGAAGGAACATATAACACCCTAAATGCCAAAAGACCTCTCAATTACATCTGAGAATTTTGAGAAGCTTTTGGACTGGCTTGACCCTGACAGGGTTCAAGCTGCTGTCAAATACGAGCATATTCGGTCTCGGCTCATCCGTATTTTCAGTTGTCGCGGCTGCTTTGATGCAGAGGACCTGGCCGACAAGACCTTCGATCGGGTGATCCGCAAGATAAATGAAGTACGGAATTCGGTCGAGGCGGGGCCAGCTTCTTACCTCTACGGAGTTGCTTCGAATATTTATTTCGAATCGATGCGGGAACGCAGCCGGTTCTCCGAGTTTAAGCCGGAAATATCACCCCACTGGGAACACACCGGCGAAGCGGGTGAGGATAAGCAGATCACTTGCCTGGGTAAATGTCTTAATGAAATTTCCGGCATCAACAAAGCCCTTGTCCTCGACTACTATCGCGGCGAAAGATCGGAAAAGATAGCAAACCGCCACGCTCTCGCCAAACGGCTGAAAATATCTGCTAACGCATTGCAAGTGAAGGTCTTACGACTGCGATCAGGCCTTAAGAACTGTGTGGCTGACTGTGTTCGGAACGGAGCCGTGTGAAAGGTTTCGATCGAAATTGACACTCTTTAATAGAGCAAGGATGGGCTTATGAAAGTTACGAATCACGATCCGGACACAATTCGGCGGTATCTTCTTTGCGAATTGACCGACGAGGCTTTGGTTCGTGAGATCGACGAAAACATGTTGGGCGACGAACGATACGCCGAGAAGATAGAGTTGGTCGAGGACGCGTTGATCGAAGACTATCTGGAAAAAGCGCTTCCGGATCCGGAAAAAAAGGGGTTTGAGGCTCGGCTGAAGAATTCGGCGGAATTTCGCGAAAGGGTAGCGTTGGTATCCGCTTTGCGAAAGGCAGCCGCCCGGCAGGCGGCAGTTTCGGCGACCTCACCCGGGAACTCATGGTGGGCGTTCGACAGAATCTTCGTCCTTCGGTTTGCCGTGATCCTGATCGCGATGACGCTGGTCGGTTTTGCGGTTTGGCGGCTTGCTTTCATTAAAAACGACACTGAAATTGCTTTTAACGATCTGCAAAAGGCCGTTTCCGGTCAGCGGCTGACACTAGGCAGGACACGGCTTGATAGCAATTACTCGCCGGTTATCACGACCCGGGGGGCGAGGCAAAGCGTTGACCGATCAAGCCCTTCGTTTCGGAAGGCAAAGGCGCTGTTGTTGAAGGCGGAGCTGGACCAGCCGGAAAATGCCGATGTTCTCCATCTGCTGGGTCTGATGTATCTGGCCGAACAAGATCTGGAGAGAGCGCTGACAGAGCTGCAAAAGGCCGATAAGCTTGATCCAAAAAAAGCGGTACTATCGGCCGATATTGGGGCGGTCTATCTTGAGAAGGCGCAGAACAATCAGCCCGGCCAGACGGCCGGTGACCGGACGCGCGACCTGGCGATCGCCCTTGAATATACGGACAGATCACTTACGGCCGATCCGAACCGCCTCGAAACACTTTTTAATCGGGCCCTGATCCTCGAAGAGATGGGTTTGTCGATTCAGGCAAAGAAGGCCTGGGAAGAGTATCTAGCGAAAGACGCGAATTCGGAGTGGTCGGCAGAGGCGCGGAAGCACCTTGAATCGATCGATCAGGACAAGACCTTGTCGCGAAGCCCGGCTGTGATATTGCAGGATTTTTGGGCCGCCCGCGACATTCGTGACAATGAAAGGGCCTGGCAGATCATCGGCGAAACAAAGGAACTGATCAGCGGTTCGCTGGTCTTCCTCCAGCTATCGAAAAGTTATATCGACGCCGAAACCGCCGGCTCGACAGGCGAAGCGGCACGAGCCCTTGACGGGCTTGCATTTATTGCGGAGATCGAGGCCCAGCATACGTCCGATAAGTTTTTCCCCGAACTCTACCATTACTACCAAACGTCAGCCAGCCGAAACAGGGAAAAGCTCGCTGCGGCGAACCAACAAATGACAAATGGGTACGCTGCCGCGATCGATTCGGCAAACTGGCCCGTCGCACTGACGGCCTTTAATGAGGCAAAGGCCATGTATCTCGAAGCCGGTGACCCGTGGGAAGCGGAGATCGCGGAGTTTCAGATCTGTTACGTGCTTACTCAACGCCTTAAAGTTAGCGAGAGTTCGGATCGGTTAAGGGCGGTTGCCGGGCGTAGTTCGGCAAACCATCATACCTGGATCGCCTCGCTTGCAAACGGTTGGCTTGGCAGCAACTACGCTCTTGACGGCGAGTATTCGACAGCGATCGGGTTCAACGATCGGGCATTGTCCGAGGCAAGATCAGCCGGTGACCCTTACGGAGCCCAAAAGGCCGCGAGTCAACTGACCAGCCAATACATTCAGCTTGGAAATCAGGACCGCGTTTTAGAGACCATCGGCGAGATGTCGGAGCTTTTGCCCAAATACTCTCAGAGTCCGCGGCAGCGGTCGCGCAACCTGCTTTTCGCGTCGCAGGGGTTTTTCCGGTTTGGGTATATTGCCGCGTCGGCAGCGGTCACGGAGGAGCAACTTGTACTCGCAAAGGAAACTCTCAAAGATGCCTGGCTTACACACACGGCACATCTTAACCGTGCAAACGTGTTTTCGCGTCTTGGAAAATACGAAGCAGCGCTGGCTGACGCGGAGGAATGCTTTCGGCTGGCCCGAGTATTCCCGGATGAAGGAATGCGCAAACGGCTTGAACTTCAGTCCCGCCTACTCTTGGCTGATATTCAACGGGACGGCGATAACTGCACGGAGGCCGTCGAGAGTTACGATCGTGTTATACGCGACCTCAAAACGTCGGAATTCGCAGCATCGCTTTACCGGGCCCGTAAAGGGCGGCTGATGTGTGTGGCAAAACTTGGCCTTGACGACGAAGTGATTGCCGAAATGTCGGCGGTTACCGAGATCTTCGAGCAAAATCGAAAGACCATCGAGGACGAAACGGACCGGAATGTTTTTTTCCAAAGCGAGCAAAGCGTTTATGACATCGGGTCGGAATATGCGTACGCAAAGCTGAATGACGAAAATTTGGCTTTTCGATATTCGGAAGGTTCGCGTGCTAATTCGCTGCTGGAACGGATGTCAGGCAGTTCGGAGCTGCAAATCGACCCGGCTCGATTGCAAAGCGGCATACCGGAAGGCACATGCGTTCTTTTCTATTCGGTGCTTTCCGAAAGGACGCTTGTTTGGGTGATCGGCCGCGACAGATGGGATGTGGTCTCGATAGATGTTACTCAAGACGAACTGGAAAAACTCGTCGGTTCTTATTCGGAATCAATAGCCCGAAAGGCCTATTCGGCCGATCTTGCCCACGCTCTTTACGGCCTGCTGTTGGAACCGGTTTCTGGAAAGTTCAAAGGCATAGAACTGCTTTGCATTGTGCCCGACAAATCGCTGTTCGGCCTCTCATTTGCGGCGCTCAGATCGGAGCGGGCCGGAAAGTATCTTATAGAAGAATTCGAGTTGATGTATTCTCCCGGTGTCCGCGTATTCGACCAACTGACCGCAAGCTCTAAAGAACGCGGTGAAACTCGCAAGGATCGTTTCGTCGGCATTGGAGCGTCGGTCTTCAATCGATCTGAAAATCCCGCAGTTGACGAGATCGGCGAGGTTGCATCCGAAGTGGTCGAGATCGCAAAAAGCTATCCGTCCTCAACGGTCCTGACCGCGAATGGAGTGACCAAAGCCGCCGTTCTGAATAATCTGGAAAACTCCGAAACCTTTCATTTTGCCGGCCATTATATTGCGAACAGAAAGCAGCCGATGCGATCCAGGTTTCTTCTTGCCGATTCCGATCTGGCAGTAAGTGAGCTTTTTTCCGAAGGAAAGGCCGTTCCGCAGCTGGTGGTCCTATCCGCGTGCGAATCGGGGATCGAACGCTATTACGCAGGAGAAGGAATGATAGGGGCGTCCCGGGCTTTTCTCGCTGCGGGCGTGCCGCTTGTGATCGGAAGCCAATGGGCGGTCGATTCCGCCGCGACCGCTGAACTAATGATTCGATTTCACGCAAAAAGAACCGATAATCTGAGCCCCCCAGCCGCCCTTCGGGCAGCTCAGATCGAAATGCTCAATAACCCAAGCGAACAAAAACGAGAGCCGTTTTACTGGGCAGGATTTATCCCGGTTGGCGGATCTTCCCACAGTTAAAAAAAGGAGAACCCCAAGAAATGCAGGAAGAAACAAACACAAGCGGATCAAGCCCTTCGGGCACGGACGCAGCTCCCGTATCAGGCCCAACACGAAAAATAACCAACGATAAACCCGATCATTGGAAAGCCACCGTCGCTATGTCTATGAATGGGCTGGCTTTGCTTTGTACCAATCCCCATGACCGCCAAGTTGAGATCGGGTTTGTCGAAGACATGCATAGTCCGGTCAGCATTTGCATCGACGGTCCGGGCGGCAAGATCCCTCGATTCCATTGTGAGCGGGGTAAAAAGTATTTGATAACGGTAACGCGAATGACACCCCAGGACATGGGCGAGTTTTATGAGGACGGAATGAAGGTGCAGAAAGACCCCGAGGATTTCCGCTGGATGCCCGACCTCCATCGGCTGCATCCCCTTGGCATCGACATTCAACGGAATGCAAAAAGCGCTTTATCCGCTAAATTGGTGATAAAAGACGCTGTATTCTACACGGCGGCTCTTAGCACTAATACCGCGGCGATTGAAGATACAACCGGGACCGTACCGACCGAAAATACGATCATCGGACGCGTGCTGGGGGCCGATATCACATGCCCAAGTGATTCGAATGATGCAGGCGTGGTCGTCAGGGTATGGAAAGAGGGAACCAGCGACCCTGTTTTCGATCAGACCCTCAGCAAGGCGACGAAACCCTATAAGATCGCTATCGAAACGATTGCTGAGATGCCCGGCGATCATATGCACATGCTCTACCACAACGTAATTACCGTATCCGAGCCGTCGCGGTTTCGAATAGTCTATCAGCCTGGCGAACCGCCTATACACAACTGTGGTTCTTTTGTCGGCGATTCTAAAGAGAAGGTCTTTTACCCCGAGGGCTTAGATAAGGCCACTTTGATCGGGGAAGATAACAGGGAGAGGTTCGAAAGTTATAAGGATGCGGTTGAAGCGGGATTTTCTTTTCATTTGATGTCCGAACAATATGCATGCCAACCCCTTCCCGACGGCGACGGGCCATTACCTGAGTTCCCATAGACGGACGTGTTCGCAAACTCCATCAGCAAAAGAAAAGGGGCGCCGAAAAAGCGCCCTTTTTTTGTGAATGGTAGGCCGAGCAGGGATCGAACCTGCGACCCGCGGATTAAGAGTCCGCTGCTCTACCGACTGAGCTATCGACCCGAAAACACAAAATTATACCAGCAATAATTTCAAAGTCCAATCTACTTGTATTTGCGGGGAGCCCGCTAAAACATCTTCGCGATCTTAGTGTCTTTATCTTTGTGTCCTTTGTGTTGGGGCTTTCTTAAACACAAAGAGCACTAAGGGAGGACACAAAGGTCACAAAGAAGAAAAGGACCCGAAAGCGCAAGATCATGACACTCAAATCGTTCACGATTTGGTTCTTTTTTCGTATTCGGTCAAAATAGAGCCTTAGATGAAAGAGTGCCCGAAATGCGAATCCTGTTATCCGGACGAAGTCGCCGAGTGTCCGAACGACCAGTCGGCGACGCGCCTTTCGCTGCCCGGCGGCCAGCTTTTGGCGGAGCGGTATTTCTTATCGAGTCGTCTGGGCCGAGGCGCAATGGGGCAGGTTTACCTCGCGAAAGACACAAAATTTTCGTCTCGAAATGTCGCGGTCAAAACCGTTCGCCAGGACATTTTGAGCAGCGAGGACCTGCAGGAAGGCGAGGCCATTGCCCGCTTTGAACGCGAGGCCCAGGCCGCCGCGTCGATCCAGCACCCGAACACGGTCAGCGTTACCGATTTTGGCGAAACAGCTGACGGGATTTTCTATCTGGTGATGGAATATGTCGAAGGCGAGACGCTGCACAAACTGCTTCGGCGCGAGGGTACGCTGCCCGTCAAACGCGCCGTTCATCTGTTGCGGCAGATCGCCGATGGGGTCGATGCCGCCCACGATATAAACATTCTCCACCGTGACCTGAAGCCGGCGAATATCTTCCTGATGCAAAAAGGAAAGAGCGGTGAGGTGTTCATCAAGGTCGGCGATTTTGGCCTGGCAAAAATCATAAACCAGACCGTTACCGATTTCAGTTCGAACGCCACGCCGTCGTCGCGCGGCATTATCGGCACGCCGGAATTTATGTCGCCCGAGCAGATGCAGCCGGAAATCGGCGTCGATGTCCGTGCTGACATTTATGCCCTGGGCACGATCGCGTATCTGATGCTTGGCGGCAAGACACCTTTTTCGGGCGATATGATGCAGCTTGTCATGCAGAAGATCATGCACAAGGCACCGCCGCTATCATCGATCAGAACGGACATTCCGGCCGATGTTGAGCATGTGATAATGCGTTCGCTTGAGATCGAGCCGCAGAAGCGCCAATCGACGGTCGCCGAATGGATAGCAGATCTCGAGCAGGCCGCGTCGGATGTTGACGACGCAAAACGGTCCGGCGGGACACGGCTGATCGTGCTTGCCCCGGTCGCCGCCGAGGTATATATCGACGACGAGCGAAAAGCGAGCGTCGGCAGTTCCGGGCGGGTGGTTTTGAGCAATATCCCGCCGGGCCAGCACATTTTACGGGTGGCTAAAACCGGAGAGCGGGATGATGAACGCGTTATCGAGGTGCGCGAAGGTGCCAGCGAGCAGGTGATCCAGGCCCATCTGCGGACAAAGGCTGAAGCCGGGAGTAATCCCTCGCCTTCGCAGGGCAGCAGCAGCAGCGGCGTTCATTCCAGCCTTATGCCGGGCATCGTCGCTTGCTCGAACTGCAACTCCCGCTTTGCCGAGGGTGTCAAATTCTGCGGCCGCTGCGGCAACCGTTCTTTTGTCATGATCAGCCCCGGCGAATCGCCAAATTCGTTTCCGTGCCCGCGTTGTTCGAACCTTCTGCCGGAACATTCACGATTTTGCGGCCGCTGCGGATTGAGCATCGGTACCACCGCCCCGCTTGCCGGCAGCCAGCCGGCGGGTTTTGTCACTAAACCTTCGCGGTTTTCAACAACGCCGCAGCTGGCCGAACGTATCTGCCGCCGCTGCAACGGCTCCTATCCGCCCCATATAAAATTTTGCGGCCGCTGCGGCTACATTCTCGATTAGCCCGGACGTGACCAAGGCGTAATGCTCAGTATTCAAATCTTATACCCTCCGTAACGGTCGGGGTTCGCGTCAGAGTGCGGCCCGGCCATGGCTTTCACTCCCCATACTTGGCGTTTCTCGCGTTTCGTTCGGTAAATGCGTATAATGGCTTCGATTAGGTTCTTGATCCTTTAAGGAACGCGACGATGAAGATCTGTCCAACATGTCGAAAAACATACGCCGATGACGGGCTGAATTTCTGTCTCGAAGATGGGTCCGTATTAACTCTTGCGGCCGGCGGCACGCCAGATACCGTAATGATGAATCAGCCGCGTTATACCGACCAGAATCCGCGGATCGGCGGCCAGCCGGGCATCCAATCCTCATATGGGAACCAACAAAATTACTCGGTGCAGCCAAAGAAATCCTCAAAGGCATGGATCTGGGTTTTGGGAATTCTTGTGGTCCTTCTGCTGGCGTGCGGCGGCGGCTTTGCCGCGTTTTTTGTATATGTGGCGTCGCTCGATACGAACAAGAACGGCGGTGGGTCGCCGTCGCCTACTCGGGGCATTTCGACACCGTCACCCACACCTTTTTCACGAAACGATGTTAAAAATATTGACCTTGCCGCGTGGGTAAGCCCAAATTCCAAGTTTGGCAATACTTCCTTTACCGGCGGCGAGTTCTTCATGAGTTCGAAAAAGAAGGGATATTATTACGTGGTGGCCGCTCCCAGAGAATACGGCACCGAATCGGCCAGCGCTTCCGTTACCTTGAGGAACGTGGACGACGCTAACTCGGTCCTTGGATATGGGATCGTATTTCACAGTAATCCTACTCCGCTGCAGCAAGGCTATGCTTTCATCATTGATACGAAGCGCGAGAAATACCGCGTGGTCCGTCACCAGCCCGGCAAAGAATTAGATGTGGTCAATTGGACAAGCTCAAATGCGATCAAACCCGGTACGGCCGAGAACAGGCTCGAGGTACGGGATACCCCAGACCGCGTGGAGCTCTATATCAACGGCGAAATGGTCACGACAATTAAAAATACCTATGGTTATGCGGGCGGGGTTGTTGGCCTATATGCGGGAGACGCGGTAAACGTAGCCTTTAAGGACCTTGAAATTGCCAAATAGTCACCCTTTCTAAATAGGTGCTAAATGAAAAAATGTCCCAAGTGCGGGCAGACCTACACCGACAAAGATCTTAATTTCTGCTTCAACGACGGTGAGCTGCTCAGTTATTTGGCGGATGATGCTCCGCGACCTGAGAACGCCGAACGGCCAAGCTATGCCGACGAACCGCCGCCTACCGAGTTCATGGGTGCTCCGCGGGTAACGAGCGAAACCAACTGGCCGCAAAGCCCGCCCGCGGTTTGGCAGGGAAATCAACCGAATGTTGTAAATACCCCGTTTTCACAATTTCCGACGCATGTCTCGCCAAGCCAAACTTTAGCCATTGTGTCGTTGGGTTTGGGTGTCGCCAGCCTGACGATCGGGTGGTGTTGTTATTCGGGGTTTCTGCTTGGTCCGGCTGCCCTGGTGACCGGTTTCATTGCTCTTGCTCAGATAAGGAGCGACCCGGAAAGGTATGGCGGGAAGGGGTTTGCGATCGCGGGTGTTGCGACAGCCGCAGCTTTCCTCGTTCTCATGTTATTGTTTATACTGATCTATGGTCTTGCTATGCTCGGTGGATTAGCGGCGGGCTAGACGATCCAAGTTATGAAAGAGTTTTAAACTGATTTTAGCTGATGCGGGTAACCCTACATGTCGTTGCCGGGCCGCAAACCGGACGCGACTTCACATTTGATCAGCACGATACGTTTATGATCGGGCGAAGCGAGGATGCTCAGTTTTGCTTGCCGCACGATCGTTTTTTTTCGCGCCATCACTGCATTCTCGAGATCGCTCCGCCCCAATGTTTTCTTCGCGACCTGAGTTCGACAAACGGCACATTTGTTAACGGCATTCGCGTTGAGACGGCCCACTTGAAGCACGGCGACCGCATCCAGGGAGGCGAAACCGTTCTGGAGGTAGAGGTCGCAGCGGACAAATCGGAAACGCCCTTCCAGCCCTTCGACAAAACAGAAAAGACCGAACCGTCGCTGATCACGGTCCTGTGCTTAAACTGCGGCGTACCTTCAAATGCCGAGGCTTCGAGACCTGATGCAAAATTGTCGTTCGTATGCGATGCGTGTCGCGACAAGTTACGCGAAAACCCTCAGCCAATACCGGGCTATCAGATGATGCGCGTTCTGGGTCAGGGCGGAATGGGCAGCGTTATGCTGGCCCGCTCCGAGCGTGACGGCACTGCCGTGGCGATCAAGACGCTTTTGCCGGAAGTAGCGGTAAGCGATCAGTCGCTCAAACGCTTTATGCGTGAGATCGAGGTGGCGTCGGCCCTGCAGCATCAGCACATCGTCAGCTACATAGAACACGGTTCCCACAATGGGATCGTTTATCTTGTGACCGAATATGTCAGCGGCATGGATGCATCGAAATTGGCCAAACATAGAGGCGGAAAGCTGAATTACAAAGAGGTTGCAAAGATCATTGAGCAGACGCTGGCCGCTCTTGATTTCGCTCACGATAAGGGTTTCGTCCATCGCGACATCAAGGAGCAAAACATTCTCGTCGATGGGAGTTATCCGAACTATTTGTCAAAGCTGACCGATTTCGGCCTGTCCAAGAGCTATAAGCAGACCGGAATGAGCGGCGTAACAATGGTCGGCGACGTTGCCGGAACGATCGCGTATATGCCGCCCGAACAAGTCCGCGATTTTAAGGAAGTCCGTCCGCCATCCGATATTTACGCCGTTGGCATGACCGCCTACAGCCTTTTGACCGGTGCACATGCTTTGGATATTTCTCCGAATGCCGGAATCTCGGAAACCGTAAAGGCGATCTTTGAAAAGCCTATAATCCCGATCACTACACGCCTACCTGACGTGCCGCTTCGCGTGGCCGCCGTTTTTGAAACCGCCCTCGCAAAACAGATCGAGCTCCGCTGGCGGACGGCGGGTGAAATGCGCGAAGCCCTGCTCCGCTCGTTGTCCGGGGTGTAGGCCGCGGCCAAAAGAAAAATTCAAATTGTCTTTGTTACTTTTGTAAGCGATCTCGGTGCGTCCGGGTCCAGGCCTTTGGCTTCGGAAAGATAGGCCGCGAACATCTGGGCAGGGATGATGAACGGGATCGGCGTCAGAAACTCGTCCGATACCGCAGGCAGCAACAGGCTGTGCGATGAAAGCTCCGCTATCTGCGCATTGTTCGTGATCGAAAGACAGTCCGCGTGAAGTTCCTTTAGCCTTTTCAAAAGGTCGATGCTGCTTTGTTCCGTAACGCCTGATGGCCCAAAAAGAACGACCGGGAAGCGACGCTCCACTATAGCGAGCGGCCCGTGGAAAAAGTCCGCCGACGAAAATCTTTCCGCCACGACATAACAGGTTTCCATCAATTTCAACGCAAGCTCGTAGGCATTGCCGTAATTCATTCCGCGGCCCACCACCACGCAGTTCTCCATGAATGCATAACGTTGAACCAGTTGTTTGACATCAGGTTCAAGTTCAAGGGCTTTCTCGGCCAAATCCGGTATCTGTTGATAGTTAAGTCGTTGATCGCCTATCGCGGAGGCAAGCAGATAAAAGAGCAGCATTTGGCCGGTGTAGGTTTTTGTCGCGGCGACCGATCTTTCGCGGCCGGCGTGGATCAACAATGTCTCGTCGGCAATGGCGGCCATTGAAGATCCGGCCTCGTTTGTGATTCCGATCGTGAACGCTCCGCCGTCCTTAGCCCGTTCGAGGACCAGATTAATATCGACGCCTTCGCCCGATTGCGATACGCCTATTACAAGTGCCCGCTTTAGCCGCAGTTTGGCGTTATAAAGCGTAAACACCGACGGAGCGGAAAGCGACACTGGTATTCCCGTCGTCACCTCAAGCAAATACCGGCCGAAAAGAGCGGCGTTGTCCGAACTTCCGCGCGCAACAAGCACGATCAGGTCGATATCCTTTTGGCGAAGAAAGTCGCCGATCCCGGTTATCTTTTCACGTTCGCCTTCTATCGTTCGCCGGAGAACGTCCGGCTGCTCAAGGATTTCCGCCAACATTTGCGACATAATTAGTTCAAGTGAGTACTGATGTTTAAGCCGTTAAAAGTCTAACGATAAACGACATAGCGGTTAAGTTTGTTCATTGGTCTCGTCACTTCCTTCCAAGTCATCTGGTGCGATGCGTTCCTCGGCCATTTCCCTGAGAACGGAGTTTATGACGCCGCCGATCAATATTGACGTTCCGGAAAGGAACATCCAAAGCATTAGAATTATGACTGCTCCAAGCGAGCCGTACGCCTTGTTATAGGAATTGAAATATCGAAGATACACCCTGAAGACCCCCGAAACCATCAGCCACATTACTATCGCGACCACCGAACCGGGCGTAACCCAAAACCAGTGAAAACGCTTATGGCACGGCAGCCAACTGTATATCACCTCGCTTGCAAACAGAAGCACGGTCAGGATGGAAACCCACTGAATGCCGAGGAGGACCAGCGGCGAATCTATCTCAAGCCCGGCGGACCTTAACAGGTACTCGAACATTTCCCAACCGGTCGAGACCACTATCATCGCCAACGCAAGCAGGATGATAAATAGCAGCGTCAGAACCAATGATTGCAGTTTTGTGTTCCACCAGGCCCGGGTCTCTTTTAGTTCGTAAACCGCGTTGAGCGAATTCCTCAGCGTATCCACTCCAGCCGAAGCCGACCATAATGTAATAAAGATACCGATAGTCAGCTTGCCGCCCGAGCTGTTTTCGATTATTTCATCAAGCGTTTTGTGGACCAGATCATACGCGGAAACCGGCATTATCTGAAAAAGATAACTATAAAGATCGCTTTTCAGGCTGTCCGTGCTTCCCAGGACAAGCCCGGCAAGCGTGACGAGGAACAGGAGCAGCGGAAAGAACGCGAACGAGAAATAGAACCCGATCTGGGCAGCCCGATTAAAAATGTCGGTCGAATCGACCTTTTCATAGAGCTTGATAAAGAAGGTCTTCCATTCTTGGGGCCCAAAAATTGTCATTTATCCCCTGGAGCGTTCCAAAAGTGTCATTGCAAGAGTTCCCAACAGTACCCGGACCTCTTCCTCTTCGGTCAGATCGATCACCGGCGTCAACCGAAATTTTCCCTCAAAAAACGCCGGCTGTTTTTCAACCCTTGCCACCGCGGTTCCATCGGTGCGCGAGATCAGATAGGAGGGATTAAAGAAATAGCCGGTGAACATCCCGACGACCGGAAGTTCGCCGACAAGCGAATCGACAACCTTCACCCAGCCGTTCTCTTCATTGATCTTCATCACCTGGTTTGAAGCGGCGTCGAAGATGTCATAGTTTGCCCGCCATATTGATCGCATGCCCTGCCGTTTAATAGACCCGATGTGACTTCCGGAAGCGTCGGTAAAACTGTATCGGGCCGAAAAATCGATAACGCGGTCTGCCTTTATGTTATAAAGATGTTTCGTCTGCTCCTCGTCAGCGTAAATGTTAATGTCTTCCTTTAACTTAAACAACTTCTGTTTTACATAGCCAACCAGTTGGCCGCTTGAATCGCGGATATATATCTGGCTTGCGATCGCCAGGATCTTGAAGGACAAATCGATTGGGTAGTTCAAATTATTTTCCTCGCAAACAAGTTGATCCTATATCCTTATTCTAACGCATTTGGGCAAGCCGGAGCATTTCTACCTGATTAAAGGCGGAGCACAAGACCCGTTCGCGAAAAGGCCTACCAAAGGCTCAATTATCTTTATCGCCTTCCGTGACGGCAATCCTTGGGACGCGGGCCGAAATGCCGCACGTGATCTCGTATGAGATCGTGCAGATCGCGGCGGCCAATTCCTCGGCCGTGATTGAAACACTGCCGTCCGAACCGATCAGGATCACTTCCTGGCCGACGGCCGTTTGAGGAACATCGGTAAGATCGACTATCGTCCAATCCATTGAGATCCGTCCGACGACGGGGGCGAGAACGCCGTTCACGATCACGCGTCCAAGGTTGGAAAGTCCG
>JBGTJP010000018.1:0-18357 GCA_041745075.1 Pyrinomonadaceae bacterium
CCGAAATGCCGTCATTCCTGACTGGCGCTTGCAGCTTCAAAATTCGGTGCGGCAGAGGACGGTCCGTGAGACCGCAAACAACGACTCGGCTGCATCGCCGTTGCCCGGGCAGCCCCGGACAAGCGGAGCGAATGCACTTAAGATCGAGTTTGCGGAAGATAAAGAGGCAAGCGAAACGGCCCGAAAAGTTGACAATGCACTAAAGCGGATCGAGGCGTCACGCCGCGCCTATGGGCCGACCGAAAAAGCCCGCGAAGGCATGCGTATCGCGAGAGCGGCCGGCAAGAAACACCCGTTCAAAGTAGTCGCGCGTTCTGAGGACCTGCCCGGTTCATTGGCTGATCCGAGTTCGGAGCCACCTATGACTCTGCGGCCAAAGTTGATCTCTTCGTTAAAGATCGAGAAAAAAGGATATGACACAAATAAGCTCGTGCCGATCCCGGAAGCCGCCCGGATCGCTTCCAGTTTTGAGAAGTCCGACGAACCATCCGAAGCAAAAGCTCCTTTAAAAGAGAACTGGTCAAGCAAGATCGAGATTCGTGAGAATGTCATCGACGAAGAAACGAGGCCGCCCGAACTTCCGTTTGTCGATGAGAACGAACCGGACACTGAAGAAATTGACGACGTCGCTCCGATCGCAATGCGTTTCAACGCCGGCCTTTTCGACCTGATAATCGGAGGCTTTGCCAGCTTTATACTATTGTCCCCATTTATGGTGTGGTCGAGCGGATGGATTTCGTTTTCCGGTTTCTTTTTGTTTGCGACCGTCCTCCTCGCTGTGAAGTTTATGTATCTGACCGCTTCGATCGCTTATTTGGGGCAGACTTTTGGAATGAAGATATTCTCGCTCGAACTCATCGATGTTGAGCAAGGGGAGTTTCCGACCATCCATCAGGCGGCTGTCAGTTCCGCGGTTTATCTGGCATCGCTTCTTTTCGGCGGTTTGGGATTCATACCTATCCTGCTTAACGACGAAAAACGCGCCGCCCACGATCTGATTTCCGGGACCATCCTTGTGCGCGAAATTTAGAGCATCTGTTTTTTTAGGTCAAGGCAGTGTAAAGTCCAACGCCGTCACAACGCCGGTGTTGGACTTTGCTGATTCTGCCCGCATACTTGGAAGAAAGTGAACTCAAGAACACTCGAAATTATTAAAACCGAGTTCGCCGCCGAGTTGGCCTCGCGCCGGTTCGGCAAGGTGTTCCAGCTATCAAGGAACGAGATAGCTATCGATTTCAGGCTTGCCGATCCACGTTATCTGTATGTGAATTTCACACCGGGCGATCCGCGCGCATATCTCATTTCGCGGCGGCTAAAGGACCTTGAGAAGGCGTCGGGCAATCCGTCACCGTTCGCTTTAACGCTTCGCAAACGGGTTTCGGGCGGCGAGGTTACCGGGGTCGAACGGCTTGCGGCCGACCGAGTCCTTAAATTTTCGCTTAAAGTCGAGTCCGATCTGGGTTTGGAGCAATATGGACTTATCGTCCAGTTGACTGGGCGGTCATCGAATGTGTTTCTTGCGGATGATAAAAGTATCATCCTCGACCGCTCCCGCGAGACGGCCGGTGAAGGCCAGCAGATCGGTGAACGGTACTCAACGCCCGAACGCGGTCCGGCAAGGAATACGGGTGAGCCCGAAGGCTTGGCCGACCGGGCCGTTGCAACGGCGGCAAGTCCCTCCGAAGCTCTCGACGCCTTTTATTCTGAACAGGCTGCGGAAAAGAAATTTCTGGAAACCGCCCGTGCCGCGACGGCAAAGGTCTCGTCCGAGACAAAGAAGCGTGAAAAGCTTATAGGCAGACTAAACGCGGACCTCGCCGCGCACGGCAATGCGGACGAATGGAAACACCTCGGCGACCTGCTGCTTGCGAATGCAACGACTTCCCGCCGAAATGGGGCCGTGATATACGTCACGGATTACTTTGACGAAAATGAACCGGAAGTTGCGATCGATGCCGAGGAAAATCTTTCGGTCACCGAGGCAGCGGAAAAATACTATCGCCGTTACACAAAGGCGCGCAACGGCGCCTCGGAAATAGCGGCCCGCATCAAAACGGTCTCGTCCGAACTTTCAAAGTTCGAAAAACAAATGGAGGACATCCGCCGGGCGATCGAAGAGACGGATCTCACCGCTCTTGAGAATTACGCTTCAGGCGGCCGCCCGCGTTCCGTCGAAAAGGCCCGTGGAAAGACCGTTGACGCGGGCTCGGCAGCCAGGACTTTTTTTTCGTCCGACGGCTTCGAGGTCCTTGTGGGGAAAAAGGCAAGGGACAATGACACGCTTACATTCAAGGTCGCCAAATCGCTGGACACCTGGCTGCACGCCGCCGACTATCCGGGCTCGCATGTTGTTATTCGAAATCCGAATAGGAAGGAAATACCACAGCAGACATTGTTGGAAGCGGCCCAGCTTGCCGCTTTTTACAGCCAGGGAAAGGCCCAGACAAAGGCGGCGGTGCATTACACGCTGAAAAAGTTCGTCAACAAACCTAAGGGATCGGCTCCCGGACTGGTCAGCCTTGCAAGTTTTAAGACCTTGCTCGTGGTACCGGTGTTTCCGGATCTTCCAAACCAATAAGTCTCGGTCCTATCCTTATTTATGGTTTTCCGGCGGGAAAGACCTTTTGCGGGTTGTTCCGATACCGCTTGATCAACGTCAGGTGTAGGGGCGGCCACAGGCTGGTCGGCGGGCATCGACTCTTCGCTTACTAACTTGGCGACGACTTGTTCCATCTTCGCAATATCGGCTGGATTTGCACCGCGAAACACGCCCCGCAACCGGCCTTGGCGGTCGACAAGAAAACTCTGTGGAATGCCGGGAAATTTGCTTATCTTCAACATCGAGGACTGTAATGCGGTGTCCGCGTAGGCGATCGGGTAATTCAATTTTAGCTCGGCCGCAAAATCGTTTATGACTTGAATTTCTTCTTCATCGGTGTTCAGCCCTATCACCTCAAACCCCTGAGGCCCATGCTTTTCCTGCATTCTTACAAGGGCGGGCATTTCCGACCGGCACGGTCCGCACCAGGTCGCCCACAGATTCAGGAGAAGGATCTTTCCCTGTTTATCGTTGATAGTGTACGTACTTCCATCAAGTCCCTTGATCTCGGCGGTTGCAACGGCCGAAGTGAGCTTAGGATACCCGGCGCCTTTGTCGATCGCATTGCCGGCAGGAGCATCCGGTGACGCCGAAACTACCGGCTCATCGAGGGGCCCTTTTTGCGAATTGGCAGTATTCGAACACCCGGACAGGAAGACCGCAAAAACGGCCGCTGCCGCCAAAATAACGCATCGAAAAAACACAACTGATCTCATCAAACCTCTTAATTATCTTTTAACCGCAAAACAATGAGCGTTGCTGTTACCAGCACCCAAAACATTAGCATCAACACCATCTGATTCAAAACTTCCCTCATCCACGGATGAAGAAAAGTGATATAGCTGCTCAGGTCGTCCGGCACTTTTTTGACCGATGTCACGGCCGGATCGGTCTCGACCGGGGTATCCGTAGGGTCGTTCTGAAACCGGCTTTCGTTCAACCGCTTGTACTCTTCAAAATCCTGCTTTGCCTTTGCAACGATCTTTTCATTCTCCGATTCAATATATTTGTACAGGCCTAAACCCCGGGTTTTTCCCTTTGGATTCGCCCCTTCCGGTTCGAGAGTATCCAGCGTTGAGAACCGCTTGATGGTGTCAAACGACCATGCAGCCGGGATCGTCATACTCACCGCCTTATCGACGATTCCATTTGGTACGCCGACTATTCCCGAGAAGAGGATCTGCGGGATCAGGATCAGCGGAACCAGGCTCGTCGCCATCTCGGAGGTTCGAACGACCGCCGAAACAAAAAGGCCAATTCCGATCCCAACCGCCGCGGTCAACAGCATCGCCCAAAGCTGCGGAATACCGAACAATTCACCCGGCATAGGCATCAATCCCGCCAGGTCGAAGACTTTAAGAGGTACGAACAGCATCAAACACTGCACCGTTACGATGACGCCGATGACAAAAAGTTTCGATGCTAAATACGGCAGCAGCCCGAGATTTATCATCCGCTCGCGTTGATATACAGGACGTTCGCGGACGATCTCTCGGGCGGAAACAGAAGTTCCGAACCACACCGCCACTAACGCTAAAACAAAGTAAATAAAATCCCGCGGCTGCTCGGCACCCATGACAGAATAGGTCATCAGGGCGATCATGGGAGCTTGCGCGAACAAAATGAACAATGTCAGTTTGTCCTTGAACAAAACCTCAAGGTAGCGCCGTGAAAGCGTCATCCACTGGCTAAACGCGCCGAGAATTCCCAATCGCCGCTTTTTCTGAGTGCCCGTGCCGGCGATCGAGCCAAGTTCACTCAGCGGCTTTTGAACATAATTTTGATACTGCGGTGTGACAGCGAATTTCCTTTTCCATTCGTCGGCCGTTTTCTCGGTTATTTGCCTCCGGTTCAATTCGCCATGCTCACGGACTCCTTTACTTACCGGGTCTTCAAGCCGGTCATAAAGCTCCTTGAAACTTGCCGCCTTGAAATATGTCAATGCTTCGTCCGGTTTTCCGTAAAATACAAGCTTTCCGCCCATTAGCACGACGATCTTGTCAAATAGCGCGACGTTCTCCATCGCGTGCGTGGTCAGAATGATCGTCCGCCCGGATTCGGCGATCTGGCGGAAAAGCTTCATTATCCGCTCCTCGGCCGCGGGGTCGAGTCCCGATGTCGGTTCGTCCAACAGGATTATCGAAGGCTTGGTTACAAGTTCGACGGCGATCGAAACGCGCTTTCTCTGGCCGCCGGAAAGTTGATGAATATTCACGTCGCGGCGTTCGGTCAGGCCGGCAACATCCATCACCTCCTCAACTATCTGCCTGATCTCGGCGGACGAGACGTCACGCGACAGTCTTAGCTTTGCGACATAATACAGCGTCCGGTAAACAGTTAGCTCGTTGTGGATAATGTCGTCCTGAGGAACATAGCCGATCGACTGTTTCAGCGAATCGATATGGCGGTAAAGATCGAGATTATTGACGCGGACGCTGCCCGTGCTCGCCGGAAGCGATCCGTTCAAAACATCCATCAGCATCGATTTTCCGGCACCCGACGGGCCGAGAAATCCGACAAATTCGTTGGGCTGGATCGACAATGAAATGGAATCCAGGAGCGTAATCTGCCCGCCGCCGGAACGATCCTTCACCTGCCGCGAAATATCGATAACATCGATGCGGGTTTTTGACCGAGTGTCGAAGACGTTAGCGTTTCCGGCAGCATCCAAACCGATAATAAACGTTCCGATGTTCACCGCATCGTTCGGTCGGACCGCCTGTTTCGAGACATTCTCGCCGTTGACATATACGCCGTTGGTCGATTTCAGGTCTTCGATAAAAATTTCCGAACCCGAGCGAACAAGGCGAGCGTGCCGTTTGGAGATCTGGAGGCCGTCAAGCTGGATGTCGTTGCCGGCGTCGCGGCCGATGGTCAGCTCATGTCGATCGCCAAAGGCGACCGACATCTTCAACTGCGGCTCGCCCGCGGACTTTGCCGGAACATATTTCTCAGCCGCCTTGCGGTCGAGAACCATTGTTTTCGATCCCGGCACGGCCGCTTCCGGCGGTTTTATGATCGATTTTCCGACATCAACGGAGCGCTCGCCGGGAAGACTAGAGCCTTTGGGGGCTGCAAGCCCCGGCGAATCGAAACGCAGCACAGGACCGCCGATTCCGAGCCTGATCTTGTCGTCGTGAAAAAGCGGCGTTACGGCCGAGATCCGCTGGTCGTTGACAAGCGTACCGTTAAAGCTATTGTTATCAATAATAACAAAGCTGCCGCCGTCGATCCTGATCTCGGCGTGTCGCCGCGAAACCATCCCAGCCTGACCGTCTATAACTACCTCACATTCGGGCTCGCGGCCGAGCCAGACGTTTCGCTGACCTATCTCGATGGGCTGCCTTGACGGCTCATCAACAAAAACAAGGGATGCCTTTTGTAAGGTATGAGGCTCGGCAGCCCGGACAGGAGCAACAGGAGCAAACGGTGCCGCAGCGGGAGGAACCTGCGGCGCGCCCATTTCCCAGGATTCTTCGGGCCGCTCCTGGTGTGGCGGCGGCTTTTGTGACGGCGTCGACGCCGGAGCCGGGGGCGGCACGGATCTCTGCTGAGGTGCAGACGGCGCGGCCGAGTCCGCCGCGTCAAACCATATAACGACAAGTGTCGGCCCGTCGGTACCGAATTGGATCTTGTTTCCTACACCAAGAGTGTGCGGCGACGAAATCCGCTCGCCGTTGACGAACACGCCATAGCTTGAGCCGAGATCGGCAAGCATCCACTGGCCGCCCTCGCACCGGAACTCGGCGTGCTGCCGCGACACCATCGGGAACCTTTGTTTATCGAAAGCTATATCACATTCACCCGCTTCACGCCCGACACGCACTACCGGCTTGCCAAACGACATTTCGGGCTTCTGTTCGACTCGATCTACTTCGACAAGGATGATGGTCATTAGCTAAATTTGACAGGAAAATTCACGAAAGCACAAAGGAAAAAGCGTAAGAACTAAGATTCCTACGCTTTTGACATTTCTGGGCACCTCAGCCTACTGCGAACGAACCAGCCGGAACCCGACCGTCTTTTCTTTCTGATCGGCGCTGACATCCACGCGGAAAGCAGCATTTATCTTGAGCTTGGCCGCGTCTTCGTGGGCCGAACCACCACGCACGATGATCCTCCTGCCCGGCTTTTTCTCAACGTCAACCGCCGGGTTTCCCGGATAGGGAGCAAGTTCCGAGCTCGTCCATTCCCAGACATTGCCCATCAGATCCAGGACGCCCCACTCGTTTCTTCCCGACAGCTTCGAACCAACCTGAACCGGCTCCGATCCCGGTGCCGCCATAACGGTGTTTGCTGCCTTCCACTCGTTTCCCCACGGATATAGATTGGCTTTAGCCCCATTTCGGGCTGCGTACTCCCATTCCTGTTCGGTCGGAAGACGGTATTGCAGACCATCCCGTTCCGAGCGCCATTTGGCGAACGCCTCGGCATCGGCAAGGGAGACGAATCTCACCGGCTTCTTTTCCGTTCCCGGCAGCGGCGCCCCGTTCACCCAATGGCTGGGCGGCGTATGTTTTGTTTTCTTTACAAATCCCATATATTCGCCGTCGGTCACCTCGGTTTTATCCATCCAAAAGCCTTGAACATCGACCGAATGGACCGGCCCCGCAAAGGCTTTCTCGTCACCGAACCCCATCTCGAACGAACCGCCCGGTATCTCAACCATCTCTGCCCTGACCGGGACAGGCGTCGGCGCGTCCGGGGAAGACGTTGGCGTAGGCGTGCTGGAATTATTGCCCGGTCCGGTCGTGCTTTTAGTGAACAAACCCGCCATGTAAGCCCCGCCAACTCCTACACCGCCCAACAACAACAGTCCAAAAAGGGCGGCCGTTCCGATGACGAGCGGTGAAAAGAACCCGCGTTTTGCCGGTGGCATAGAATCGACGGCAACGCTCTGATTACCGGTGTCCCAAACCTGTACCGCCGTTTTGGCCATATCGTGCTGGCCGCCTTGCGTCGAGGACAGATTGGCGGGTGTATTATGCTCTGCCGCATTAAAGGCGATCGTCGGCGCGGCCGACATTTCGCCGGTACCTGCCCTCAGCTCGGCTGTTACCTGTTGGGGGCGGCCGTCGCAATTTACATCGGTCTGCCAGTCCTCAAAACCGTAATGACTTACCCGTACACGGTGATTCCCCGTTTGTATCCCGTTCAAGGTGATCCAGCCGTCGTCGCGGCTTTCCCCGACGGGTACATTATCGATAAAGACCTTTGCCCGTGCAGGCGATGTCTTGATATTGATCGCGGTCCCGGCAGATGCGCTTCCGGTCGTGTGAATGCCGATCGGTGTCGGTTCGACCGCCGTTTTAAATTCGGCGATCATATGCTCGACTGAGGAAGTGCGGTTTTCCTTTTCTTTTTGAAGCGTGTGCCGGACGGCCTGTTCGACCTCAAGCGAAAGCGGTACATTCAGCTCTGTAAATGTCGGCGGCGGATCACTAATGTGCTTTTTCATGATCGCCGGGATCGACGAGCCCTTAAAAGGCACGTCGCCAGTGAGCATCTGAAAGAGCATCACGCCAAGACTGTAAATATCGGACCGCGAATCCGGCTCGTCATCCGCCCACTGTTCGGGTGCCATATAATATGGTGAGCCCATCAAACCGGTCGTTTGCGCCTGGATGAAGGAGCCTAGCAGCTCGCCCGACTTGATCTTTGCCAAGCCAAAATCGAGTATCTTTACCGCCTGTGACAAGTTCGGCTTGTCATTGCAAATCATGATGTTCAGCGGTTTGAGGTCCCGGTGAACAATGCCCTGATGATGGGCCGCGCCAACGCCCGCGCAGATCGCGGACATAAGTTCGAGCGCTTTTTCGGGGGACAATACCTTTTCGCGGTTAAGCAGATCGTGGAGCGACTCGCCGTCCACGAATTCCATCACCAGAAACGGTATCGAACCCTGAAGAACACCGTAATCCGTCACGCCGACCACGTTTTGATGCCTGATAGCGGCGGCCGCAAGAGCCTCCTGCCGAAATCGCGTCACAAGCTGCGGATCATTGCCGACCAGATCGGGCAAAATGATCTTGATCGCAAGCTGCGTCTTAAGGAATGCGTGCCGCGCCTTGTAAACTACGCCCATTCCGCCCTGCCCGATCCGCGTTTCAAGGTGATATTTACCTTCAAGCACGGGTTCGCCGGCAAGCGTATGCATCGTCGGCATGCCGTCTTTTGGGCACGTCGCAACATCGTCGCTGTAGCAGTGTTTACAAAGCTGGCATTCTTTCATCGGGCGCTCTTAAATACAGTGCCAAAACAAAGGGAGGAACAAGTTCAACCAAACATTGAACGAAAAAAATGGTTCTTTTTGCTGGCCTTCCTTGCAACAATTCTAGTTTCTTTCGATATTTCAAGCAAGGTAAAAACAAAATGCGGGCGCAAATGCCTATTGTTTTACCACTATGCTTACAAGTCGTTTCGGAACTACGACGATCTTAACGATCTCCTTGCCTGAGGTATATTCATTCACCTTTTCGTCTGCCGTAGCCGCCTCGCGCAGTTCATCGTCGCTGATCTCGGCGGAAACCATTAATTTGGCCCTCAGCTTGCCGTTGACCTGGACGGGTATTTCGATCTCGTCGGTTTTGGCCAATTCGGCGTCGTAAACCGGAAACCGGGCTTCGTTGGCGACAATACCATTTTCGTTCCCCGCTGCGATAGAGTAGAACTCCTCGGCAGCATGCGGAGCAAACGGAACAAGCATTAAGGCAAGGCTTTCGACTGCCTCACGCACCGCCGCTGCTTCGATTTGAGTAGCGGATTCCGGATCGGCCTTCAGGTCGGCGATCGCATTGGACAACTCCATCAAAGCGGCGACCGGAGTATTAAACTGCAAATGCTCCAGGTTTTCCTCGATACGCCTTATGGTTTGATGGGTCTTGCGTCTCAAGTCGCGGGCCGCGTCCGAACTCTCGCCTGGTTCGGCTTGGTCATCGCGAACCGTGATTCGAGATTCCCATTTGTGGACGATTCGCCAGATCCTCTGCAAAAACCGCACTGCACCTTCGATTCCCGACTCATGCCAGACCAGTTCGTTCTCTATCGGGGCGGCGAACATTACGAATAGGCGTGCGGCGTCCGCACCATAGATCTCGATCATTTCGTCAGGATCCACCCCGTTCCCTTTCGATTTCGACATTCGCTCGATCGCGTGCTTCAAAACGGTCCCATCCGCCGATCTCGCCGCCACGATCTTGGCCTTTGCGTCACGCTCCACCGTTACTTCAGCCGCGCTGAAATATTTTCGCTTTCCCGAAGAATCGTCAAAGAACGTCTCGCCGACGACCATTCCCTGAGTCAACAAACGCCTGAACGGTTCGTCAAATTTCACGAGCCCGAGGTCACGCATGACCTTCGTCCAAAAGCGCGCATAGATCAGGTGCATCACGGCATGGTCGTCGCCGCCGATGTATTGATCGACCGGCATCCACCGCTCCGCGATCGCCGTATCGACCGGAACTTCGCTGTTATGCGGATCGGTGTAACGGAAGTAATACCACGACGAATCCACGAAAGTGTCCATCGTGTCTGTCTCACGGCTTGCCGGGCCGCCGCACTTCGGGCATGAAGTGTTTACAAACTCCGGCACCTTCGCAAGCGGCGACTCGCCCTTGCCGGTAAATGGAGCGTTTTCGGGCAATTCAACCGGCAGATTTTCATACTTCTCGGGAACAGCCCCGCACGCATCACAATAAATTATCGGGATCGGCGAACCCCAAAACCGCTGCCGTGAAATTCCCCAATCACGCAAACGATACGTAGTCGCCGCTTGGCCAAAACCTTTTTCGACCGCAAAAGCGGTCATTTCGGTCTTTGCTTCAGTTGACGATTTGCCAGACCAGACGCCGGAGTTTTCGACTTGGCCGTAGTCGGTGAATGGCAGTTCCAAAGTCTCAGAACCCGAAGCGGCCGCACTTGCTGTCGGTGAATGATTCCCGACAATTGAGTTCAACGCCCCGTTCACGCTCGTTATTACCTGCTTGATCGGCAGCCTGAACTTCTTCGCAAACTCGAAATCGCGCTCGTCGTGTGCTGGCACGCTCATTACGGCCCCGGTACCGTACTCCATCATCACGTAGTTGCCGATCCAGACCGGCAACTCCTCGCCGCTAAAGGGATTTACGGCTTTTAGCCCGGTGTCGATGCCGTCTTTTACCGCTTCGGTCTCATGATCGGTCGGATTCATCTTTTCCGATCGGATCTGCTGGATCTTCGCCAAAACATCCTCAGCCAACTGGCTCAAATGCTCGATTATGATCGGATGTTCAGCAGCCACGACGACCGCATTTGCACCATAGATAGTGTCGATACGCGTTGTAAAGACGCGAATATGATTCCGATTCAGAGTTCCGCCTTCAGGCGATTTCTCAAACTCCCCTTCTGTCGGAGGAGGGATGGCCGCCGCTTCGGCTGACGGGGTGGTTTCCGACTCGGGCCGGCCGAAGACGGGACTCAAAACGTCAAAATCCACGAACGCTCCCTCAGACCGCCCTATCCAGTCGCGTTGGCGTTTTATTACATTGCTTGGCCAGCCCGATTCGATCTCCGCCATGTCATCCAGAAGCCGGTCGCTGTACGCCGTCGTTTTCAAAAACCACTGCTCCAGGTCTTTTTTTGTGACGGGATTGCCGCACCGCCAGCACAGTCCGCCGCTCGCCTGTTCATTCGAAAGCGTGGCCTGATCTGTTTCGCACCAATTTACCTGGGTTTTCTTTTTATAGGCGAGCCCTTTTTCTAGCATCTTCAGGAAAAACCACTGATCGAACTTGTAATAGTCCGGCCGGTGAGCGGCCATTTGCCGCGTCCAGTCATAGCTGATCCCCAAACGCTGGAGCTGGCCCTGCATCGATTTGATGTTGTCTTCGGTCCACTCGCGCGGATTCACCCCGCGTTTGATCGCGGCGTCCTCGGCCGGCTGGCCGAAGGAATCCCACCCGATCGGATGAAGAACGTTAAAGCCTTTCAATCGCTTGTACCACGCCACGACATCGCCCGCGGAATAGTTGCGCACATGTCCCATGTGGAGGTTGCCCGACGGGTACGGCAGCATCTCAAGCGCATAAAATTTCGGCTTGTCGCCACCGGATCTTGCCTCGAATGCACCCGATTCGGCCCACTTCCTCTGCCACTTCTGCTCTATTTTCTTTGCGAAATATTTCTCGTCCATTGCTGCAAACTATGTTGCCGTCAAAAAGGCTGTTCGCAGCCTTCGGGCAATAAAACTATGAGTTTAGCGGAAAGACCGCGATCTATCCACCTAAAAACACTACTAAATTCTTATTTTTATTGAGTTTGAGGGCCGCCACCTGACGCCGAGACCGGCGGTCCCAACTGGTGGCTAGGTAAGGATGAGACTGAAATGCGGATAAGCCATGGATCAATAATATGCGAGTTGCTTAGCGATGTCCAATGTATTGCGGCCCGATCAGCAGCTATGGTATTCTTGAGTATGTTCTATTGAGGTATTGACGGAACAGCACGAAGTTTAAACATGAGAAAAACAATATCGCGGACGGTACTAACTTGATCAGCTAAGTTCGGTTTGACCGTCTGCCCGCCAAAAAAGGAGGCACCGACATGGTCAAACGAACACGCACATCTATCCGCGAAATTGATAAAACACCCCCTGCAAGCTCCTCAACGGTTCTCCTTTCAGCCAAAAAAGAAAGATCATTAGCGGACGATATTATCTTGTCGCTCTCGAACGAGCACGAAAACCGGCGGGCCCGCCAGGTCTTTGAATGGGAAAGCGTTCAACCGCTGAACGTCAGGCAGGCGGTTTAACAATGGCGCTATCTGCTCCTGTACAAAGAAAGAAAAACCGCCGCACCTCATGGATTCCCCGGGCGATCATTTCACTGGTTTTCTCTTTCTTTCTGACCTATGGCTTAAATGCCCAAAACACCTCGCTGCCAGGTTTCGTCAAGGCGCAGCTTGATTGGCCCGAGATCGCCCTCTCTCTTTCCCGCAGGATCGCTAACGGCTCCGAAGAGGAAAAGCGTTCAGCTCTTTTCGAGATCAGAAATCTTCGATCTGAACAAGCGTCCGCTCTGGCCCTTCCTGCGCTTAGCGATCCCAGCGAGATCGTACGAGCTACCGCGGTTTCGTCCATCACGTTTCTACCCGCCGTCCAAGCGATCGCGGCCCTTTCGCCATTGCTGAACGACAAAGCCGAATTCGTTCGACGGGAAGCCGCCGATGCCCTCGGCAAAGTCGGCAGTTTAGACGCGGCCGGGCCCTTACTTAGCCATCTGCAAAGGGAAAAAATAGGTGAGGTGAGAACTGTTGCAGTGGTCGCCCTCGGCCGAACGGGTAATACCACGGCAATTGAGCCTCTTTTGCGAATACTCAAGTCGCGGCCAAAGGACGAGCAGGAATTCCTCCGCCGCTCTGCCGCACGATCGATCGGCCAGATTGCGCAGATCCTCCGCACGGGTAAAGCGAAAGTTCTCACCCCCGAGAATTTCCTGTCCCGCCAATACAAGGACACGGCCAGCTCGCTCGAAGATATTGCGGAGAGCCGTCCCGTTTTCGGCGCGGCCGTCGTCGTATTGAGTCAGGTGCTGCAAAACAAGAATGAATCCGCCGACACTCGCCGGGAAGCGGCCTTTGCGATCGGCTCTATCGGAAGCAGATCGTCGATCTACTTGTTGCGGACTCTTCAAAATGACCCCGACCCATATCTGGCCGAGATCTGCAAAGAAGCACTCCTAAAGATCGAAAGACCGGAATAAGAAACGCCCAACGCAAAGCCGGTTGGTGTTTACCAACTAACTTTTGTACCCTCGCTGATGTGAAACTGCTCGTCCCTTTTGGAGTTCTCTACAGCCGCATTGCTGATCTCCGGAACCGGCTTTATGATCGCGGAACCCTGCGATCGCACAGCCTCGGGGCCCGGACAATAAGCATTGGCAATCTGACGACGGGCGGGACCGGCAAAACGCCCCTCGTCGCTTTGGCAGCGAAAATTCTTGCCGAAAACGGAGAGAACGTATGTGTGCTTACGCGCGGTTATGGACGCAAGAACATAAAAGATAGGGTGCTTGTTTCGGACGGCGAATCCGTCCTAACGGATGTGGCGACCGGCGGCGATGAGCCCGTTGAACTTGGCCGGAACCTGATCGGAAAAGCAGTTGTCGTCGCGGACGCCGATCGTGTCGCGGCGGCGCTCTGGGCCCGACGGAAATTCGGCATTACGGCGTTCGTTCTGGACGACGGATTTCAGCACAGGCGGGCAAAACGCGATCTCGATATCGTCTGCATAGACGCGAAAAACCCGTGTGGGAACGGACGCGTACTTCCCGCCGGGAGCCTGCGGGAACCCTTCAAGGGACTGCATCGGGCCGATCTGATCGTGGCCACTCGGACGAATCTTGTAAGGTCGACTGACGATCTAATGCGTCGCCTTCGGAAACGGAACGAGCGTGCACCGATATTCAGTGCTCAGATGCGGATAAAAACGGTCACTGCCCTGCAAGATTTTCTGGCCGCGACACCTTCAGAGAATGCCGACAACCAGCGGGGGAATGGCTCCTTTGCCTTTTGCGGTTTGGGAAATCCTAAAAATTTCCGACGCCAGTTGGAAAGCGAGAATTTTGCGATCGCGGGCTTCCGTTCTTTCGGCGACCATCACCGGTACAGCCGGGTCGATGTCGATCTGCTCGAAAATGATGCAAAGGCGGCCGGAGCAACGGCGCTTCTGACGACAGCAAAGGACGCGGTGAAATTAGCCGGTTTGGAATTTGAATTGCCGGTTTTCGTTGCTGTATCAGAGATGATCGTTGAGAACGAAACTGCGTTCGGAAAGCTGATCGTTGGTGAAGCCAGATAGGAACCCCCAGGATCTCTTTATCCGTCACAACTTCACTTTTTAGATGGCGGCCCTTTCTTGTCGCCCCAGTAAAACGCCCTCACAACCAACACATAAACCAGCAGGCTCAACCCGAGCAAAATAAAGAAAAATATTACCAGCCAGGCTGTCGGTGACATTACTTTTCGGCCTCTTCGATGGGTTTTGATGACGATTCGAGGATGCCTGCCACAAGGCCCTGGCCGCCTTTATGTTCGATAAAATTTTTGTAAACGACCGTGATGATCGCGACGATCGGTATTGCAAGGAAGACACCCGGTATCCCGGCGACCTGCTCGCCCGCGAGCACCGATAAAATTATCAGCACAGGGTGCATATGCAGGCCGCCCCGGACTATGCGCGGATACGTGACGTAGTCATGCACGACCCGAAGCACGACAAGAAAAATAAATGCATACAAGGCCCTCCACGGATTTTCCGACAGCCCCGCAGTTGTAATCACGGTCAGCCCGATGGCTGCCGGGCCGAGCAGCGGAACAAACTCAAAAACGCCGGCCAGAATGCCCAACAACAGAGCATATTTGAGGCCGATCATATAAAAGCCAAGCGTGCAGACCAGGCCAATGATGACGCCCGAAATTATCTGCGCGCGCGTATAGGCGGCAAGCGTCGTGTTGACATCCTGCATCACAAGTTCCGCTCGCATCCGCAATGGGCCAGCCGGAAAAACGCGCAGTATGGCGAGCCTTATCAGATTTACATCCTTGAGAAGGAAAAATGCCAGCACCGGAACAACAACCAGCCATGGCAAATAGGTCACCATCCCGAGAAGGAAGCCGCCGAATCCCGCGGTGATCCGCTGGCCGAGGGCCGCGGCCTGTTCGTTCATTCGATTCTGCAAATCTTCCGGTACTCTTAGCCGTTCAAAACGCCGGTTTAGATCACTGAAACTCTGCCTAAAACCGGCGGCGTAGTCCGGCAGGCTGGCGCCGAACTCTTTTCCCTGCTCGACAACGAGGGGCGCGATATTATAGATCGCGATACCGAGAACGCTAAAGACAACGGCGTAGGCAATGATGATCGCAACCGAGCGGGGCATGAACTTGTCGATCTTGCGTTGCTTGAAAGGCCGCCGTATGAGTTTCACAAGCGGATCCATCAAATAAGCAAAAAAGATCGAAAGCACGAGCAAAAAAAAGAGATAAGTAAGCGAAGAGATGATGCTGGCAAGAAATCCGCCGACGAATAAAAGCAGGAGCGTGACGGCCACGATTCGTACGATCGTTCCGACAGAGGTCGTCGACGGATCCAGGGCCACGAGCAGAGGCTTCTCGCCAACTGGCTTTGCTGGAGGAACCGGAGTTTCCACGATGACCTTTTTATTATCGTCGCTCATTTTTTCGACGAAGGAGATGGTGACGGCGTTGCCGTTCGGTCAACTTCGATCGGGCCGCTGTCGGATTTAGAATGATCTTCCATAACAAAACGGTCGGTCAGGCGGGTGATCGAGCCCGGGAAGAATGGAAAATTCGTTCCGATAATTATAGCCTTTCCGCCATCGGATAGTTTCCGCCGGTTTGCGTCGGGCGGTGTGTTGGCGTTGACCAACGCTTTATCATCCACATCCATCACGTTGTTGTCCTTACGGCGAAAGACAAGGATAAACTTAAAGTCGGCGTTCCGCATTGCTTGCAGGTCGCCTTCAAAACTACTCACTGCCGGCTCAATGTTCATGGGTTCCGGCGTTCGCGCGGATTCGATAATACGCTTGTTCGGCGTGCATGCTGCAGCCGGGGCAAGAAGAAAGAACAGAATGGCGGCGTATCTCATTTTACCCATTGGCAGGTTTATAACTTAAGGCTCCTCGACGTCGTCGATATTCTGATGCCCGTTGACACCGGCCGCGTTTTCTTCCTCGTCGAGGATTTTCTTTTCCTCCGGCGTTTCGGGAGCATCGTCGACCGAATCGGGAGCGGGGTCGCCTTTCTGATCCCGGACCTTAAAAATGCGGGCTTCGTTATCCTCGTAAACCATATCGACCCAGCCGCTTTCAAGCGCCTTCGCGATCATCTGCTCGTTCTCTTTAGCATCGGCGAAAATGTAGTCGGCGCCAAATCTTTCCCTGATGATCGGGCCTGGGTCGTCACTCTTGCCCTCGGTTATTTCAAGAAGCAGCTTGTAAAGGTCCGGATTCTGCGAATAAAGATAATTCGGATCCAAACCATAAACATACGAATGTTTGGTGTCATAAAAGAAGAGTTTTGGAAAGTCATCCCAGTTACAGTTGAATATACGCGCTCCGGCGGGAATGTTCTCTTTGCCCTCCGCGTCAACACCGGTAGCCCACGCCATTGCCCGACGATACCGGTCGTTTGCTTCATTGTCCTTGAGCGTGTTCATCAGGCCGGGTTGATCGATGCCAAGCCAACCGAGGCCTACGGTGTTCACGTAGAAATAAAAGATCAAAACTATCCCAAGCACCCAAACGGCGGCGGTCTTGCCTGCCCGCCACCATTCCTGTTTTTGAGTCACCTTGTCGGCGTCCAGATACGGCTCGATCTCGCGTTTGAATTCATCGGGAAGCTCAACACGGTTCGGCACCAGAAACGCCTGCCAGCTAAATGCCGCGAACAGCACAGCGAAAGGCGGGAAATATTCGGCAAAACGTTTTGACCGAAATTGGGCGGCAAGCAGGATCGAGACAAACATCAAAAAGAACGTCGCCTTTTCCGGCAGCTTGCCATTTTTTGGCATAAACAGGATGTACCCGATCAGCATCGCGGCCATCGCGACCGGAAAATGCGTCAGGAGATCCATTCCGGAATATGGATACCACTCGCCTCCGACGCTGACGGCGAAATCGGTTCCGACCTTGAACTTGGTCGCAAAATGCTCCCAAAACAGAAGCAGATTATTCGGAAAATACGGGTTGATCACGTTCCCGAGAATCATTCCACCAAACGTGTACGCTAGCGGTTCCCATTCGAACTTTCTCTCATTCCACCCGATGATAAGCGCCCAAATGACAGCGGCGAACATCAGCAGCGGGAACAAACTGTACGTCCACACGAACGCGAACATCAGCGGCAGCAGCCATTTGTATTTGCGTTCGAAAAGCAGATAAATGCCGGCAACGGTGATGATTATCGTCAGCGGCGGGGCCTTTGCCATGTTCATCCGGTAATAGAACATGTTGGCACACGTAAAGATCGCCGCGAGCCAGATGAGCGGGTATTTGATCTTGTAGTGATGGATCAGCCAGTAAACCGAGAAGATGGCAAGCGTTGCAAATACCACCGCCGCGACCTTGGCGGCCATCACCGGTTCAAAGAACCAAAGGAACGGTATCTGAAGCAGATGGAACAGGAAATGATGGTCGTTGTAGTGCTGCGGGTTCAGTACCGTGAGCGGCAGCCATTCAAAGGTGGGCAACCACTTCCCTTGCGAGAAATTTTCCCAGAGAAGGCTGCTCCATTTGATGTGATAATAGCCATCCCAATCGCCGCAGCAGATCGCCTGGGTCCTGAACTGCAGGAAGCTCATCACCATCGCGATGGCAATAAACGCAAAAACGAGATATACGTAACGCGTCGCGTCCTCGGATTCGAGATACTCGCGCCATGCGGGTTTCGCTGTTGCGGCCGGGATCGGCGGTTGTATCGGCCGTTCGGCATCCGCCCTGGGTTCTAATGCTTCGTCCATTTAATTCGCTGATTTACCGCCTTGGAAACGATTCGAACAAATTGAAAAAGTATCACACATGAGCAGGCGTAATCTAATATCAAACCGTTTACTTCTTGCGAATCGGCCGGCCAAAACCTAGAATCAAGGATTCGCTTATGTACCCAAAAGGCAATTTATCTATTCCGGCATCGCACGGGCGGCTTGAGGCGATCATAAAAGAACCGTCCGGCGAACCGCGTGGCGTGGGACTTGTCTGTCACCC
>JBGTJP010000019.1:0-122582 GCA_041745075.1 Pyrinomonadaceae bacterium
GGGCGTAAGATACGTTTTAGCACTTAAGAACGCTTCAAGGAACGGGTTGTGGCGGGAAGTACTGAAGGTAAAGAGAGTGTTTAAGTGATTAAGCACTTCCCACATCATTAAAAGCTCAAAAATGCGAACATGAGACGATTGGCCGACGCCTAAGTGTTGCCGTTAAGGGGCTTATTCGCACTAGAATCCGGTGAATCGCAAGAAAGTGGTAGTTAACGGGCAAATTGTCCGGCGGTAGAAGTGTGCCGGAATTTGCGGCGGCTCTTTGAAAAATGGCCGAAAACGCCCTCGAAAACATTCACGCGACGGTCCTTCTAAGGGAAACTATTGACTCGCTTGGAATTCGGGAAAACGGTGTTTATGTAGATGCCACTTTGGGACTTGGCGGACATACCCGCGAAATACTACAACGGAATAAAAGCACGCGCGTTATCGGGATCGACCAGGACGCTTCAGCCCTAGAATTTGCTCAAAGGCGGCTTGCGGAGTTTGGCGACCGAATAACATTTAGAGATTCAAACTTCTCTGAGATAGGACGGATATTAAAAGAGTTAGGTATTGAGTACGCTGACGGGATCCTGGCTGATCTGGGAGTTTCGTCGCTCCAGATAGACAGCGAAGGACGCGGATTTAGCTTTCGATTCGACGCACCGCTGGATATGCGGATGGACGAAAACTCGACGACACCGACCGCGGCCGAGCTGCTAAAAACCCTTTCCGAAGAAGAGATCGCGAATCTGATCTATCGGTTTGGCGAAGAAAGGGCTTCACGAAAGATCGCCCGCTGGATTGTCGAAAAAAGGCAAAAGGGCGAGGCGATAACGACAACAAGGCAGCTTGCCGAACTGGTTGAAAGAGCGGTCAGGCGAAATCCGAAAAAGGACAAGACACATCCCGCGACGCGTACATTTCAGGCCTTGCGGATCGCGGTAAACAGGGAACTTGAGATTCTCGAACAATTTCTTAAAGACAGCATCGATATTTTGAAAACAGAAGGACGGTTTGCGGTGATCACTTTTCATTCGCTTGAAGATAGGATCGTAAAGCAAACATTCCAAAGGCTTTCGGGCAAATGCTTCTGCCCGCCGCGTATGCCGGTATGCATATGCGGAGCCAAAAAGATCATTGAGATCGTCACGAAAAAGCCGGTTACACCCGGCGATGACGAACAAAAACAGAATCCAAGATCCCGAAGCGCGAAGCTGAGGGTAGTACGACGGATAGCCGATCAACTCTAAACCCCTAAGGAAGCCTACAGTTATGAGAAATAGAACCGCTCGAAGACCCCGCCCCGCCAATCTCTCGGACAGAGGGATAGGAACCCTGCCGTGGAGCTATTTTGTCGTCGTCGCGATCTGCGCCTGTGTAATAGCAGCCGGTTTTCTGCTTGCGGCCCGCCAGCACTTTGTGTCGATGGATCTTGGAATGAAAAATTCAAAGCTGCGAAAACAGCTCGAGGACTTTGAATCGGAGAACCGGCGGCTGACTATCGCACGCGAAGTCGCCCTTTCACCGGTCGAAATTACTCGGACTGCGCGAAGCTTCGGTTTTGTCGAAGTCGGCGAGCCCTCGCTTGCCATACCGATCTCGGTCCCGTCTCCGAAGGATCCCGAGAAGGCGGTTTTGGTCAAGGCCGTAGCCCTCGAAACAAAGGCGGGCGAAGTGCAGGCGAATATCACAAGGACTACATACCAGCGGCCGTCGAATCGGGCAGATATGAAAACTGACGTCGTTAAGAAGCCGTCCGCCGCTGCCGTAAAAGATGCTCCGGCCGCAAAGAAAGAAACTGCAAAGAAAGAAACGAAGAAAGAAACGACAAAACCAACCGCCGCGAAAACAAAAAAGTAAGAGGGCGAAATGGCAAAGCAGAGTAAACGAACAACCAGGCCCAACCCCAGGCAGACCGCGTTTACGCGCTTTATGCTGATCGTCGCCGTGCTCGTGCTTTGGATGGGCGGCATCGGCGTTCGGCTCGTAAATCTTCAGGTCACACGGCATGAGTGGCTAAAGGAAAGGGCTGACGGGCAGCGTGTCGATAAAACAGAGACCAAGCTTCCGCGCGGAACGATATTCGACCGGAACGGCCGCGCATTGGCGATGAGCGTCCGCGTGAACATGCTCTATGCCGATCCGACCAGGATAGAGGACACAAAAGCCGCGGCCAAAGTGCTCGCCAAGGCGATCGGCGGGAAGGAAAAGGAAATTGCCGTTAAGCTAGCCGACGCAAAAGAAAACCAGCGTCAGTTCGTCCCGCTCACAAAAGGATTGGGCGAACAGGACTTTCAGCGGATAAACCAGGAGCTGGACGATCCGAAGGTCAAAAAGCCCGACGCACCTAATTTTAACGGCCTCCATTGGCGTGAAGGCCAGCAGAGAAGTTATCCGTATGAGAGTTTGGCGGCCCATGTTATCGGGTTCAGCAATGCGGCCGGTATAGGCCAGGCGGGCATCGAGCAATCGCAAAACGACATCCTTTTTGGAGCCGTCATTAAAAAGCGGCAGGAACGCGACAGGCTTGGAAGGGTTTATGATGAAACTATCACCGAAAAAGAACCGCCCAAGGACGTTGAACTGACCATCAGCGTGCCGATCCAGTTCATGGTCGAGCAGGCACTGGCAAAGGCCGTTACCAATTCACAGGCCAGATCGGGCACGGCAGTCGTTATCGACAATAAAACGGGCGAAATACTGGCCCTTGCAAACTACCCGACATTCGATCCGAACAAACTTAACGAGATCTCACACGAAAATCTTTCCAATGCGGCTGTCCAGCAGGTATATTCGCCCGGTTCGGCATTTAAGTTGGTCACTTACAGTTCGGCTTTGGAGCGCAAACTGATCACACCGGAAGCCGAGATCGACAGCGGCAATGGCTCGATCGAGGTCGCCGGCCACCGTTTTTCCGATTCCCATTCGATCGGCCGTGTGAATTATGCAAAGGCGTTCGCACATTCAAGCAACGTCTGCGCCATCAAAACCGGGATGAAGGTCGGCAAGGAAGGGTTTTACCAAACGCTGCAGAACTTCGGTTTTGGAAAACGGACGGGCGTCGAGCTTCCCGCCGAAACGAACGGGATCGTCAGGGCCCCCGCACGTTGGAACGGCGACTCTCTTGCGTCGATGTCGATCGGTTACGAGATCGGGGTAACGCCTTTACAAATGGCGACCGCGTTTGCGACGATAGCAAACAACGGAGTTCGGATTCAGCCCCACATAATCAAGGAAATACGTCAGTCGGATGAGCAGGTCATTTCTGTTGCACAACCTGAAAAAATACAGGTCGTGAGTGCCGAAACCGCCCGCGATATGAAGATATTGATGCGTCAGGTCGTCCTTGCCGGAACGGGCCGGCGGGCGCAGTTGAAAGGCTATTCGTCGGCCGGAAAAACAGGCACGGCATGGAAGTTCGACGAGAAGTTGAAGAAGGTAAATTCGGCTAAATATGTGTCGTCGTTCATCGGGTTTGCTCCGGTCGAAGATCCAGCCGTAACGATCGCGGTCGTGATGGACGAGCCAAAAGTGGGCGGGCGTGACGGCGGACAGGTTGCCGGGCCTGTTTTTCGCGAGATCGCACAGCAGATACTGCCGGAATTGAATGTAAAGCCCGAAGGATATATCGAGCCCGAAGCCGATGACGAGGCCATTCCCGAGATCACTGCCGCCAACGACGCACCGCCAGCCGGGATCGGGGCAGCCGGAGCGGTCGCCGCCGCCGTCAAACTTGAAACAGTGGCAGACAAAAAAGAGATAGTTAAAAAGCCTGAGAAGCCCGACATCGAGGTCAAGCCCGCAGCCGTTCCAAAGACTGCGAAGCCTAAAGCTCCCGCTGCCGAGGCGAAACCGAAACCGTCGCCAACGAAGCGGGAACCGGATCCAAAACCAAAGGCATCGGTAAAAGAAAAAGCTCCACCGGAAAAGAAGAAGGGAAAGACTTGAAGTTAAAGACCGCCATTGAATATATGAACGCCGCGGCGCCCCAATTAAATCCCGCCCTGCACGATCGTGAGATCGGATCCGTCGTGATCGACTCTCGCGAAGTGCGGGCGGGCGACCTATTTTTTGCCCTTTCTCAGCCGGATTACTCGAATAATGGTTTCAATGGCGATTTTGAAGACGCGACAAAGTATGTTGTGCCGTCGCTCGAAAACGGGGCTGCAGCGTGCGTAGTGCGAAGCGACCGCTTCCAGCAGCACAAAAGCGAGCTCGACCCATTTGCGGACAAGCTGATATTTGTCGATGACACGATCAAGGCCCTTCAGAACCTTGCCCACGGCGTTTATCTCACGTGGAACAAGCCGGTTGTCGCCATCACCGGGAGTGCCGGTAAAACGACGGCAAAGGAATTGACGGCCCATGTTCTCGCTTCGCGAGGGCAAAAGGTGCTTCGGAATATCAAAAATTATAACAACGGGCTCGGCCATCCGCTGACCGTTCTCAATCTCGCAAAGGACGATTCTTTCGATGTAGCGGTCCTTGAAATGGGAATGTCCACGCCGATGAATGAGATCCGGCGGTTGTGCGGGATAACCCCGCCGGATATTGCGGTCGTGTTGAATGTTTTACCCGTCCATGTCGAGCACCTTGGTTCCATCGAGAACGTAGCCCGGGCAAAGGCTGAGATCGTCCAAGGAATGAAAAAGGACGGCACTGCTGTTTTGAACGCGGACGACCCGCGTGTGCTTGCTATGCGTGAATTGGCAAAAGGCCGCACGATCACCTTCGGTATCGAGGCCGACGCAGACGTTCGGGCCGCGGATGTTTCATTCCGGCGTTTTGGCGAAACCAGATTCGATCTTGTTACTCCAACGGGAAGGGCCGCGGTCGATTTTCCGCTAAACGGGATGCATAACATCTCGAACGCGCTGGCCGCCGCTGCTGTCGGGTACGCAATGGGAATGACCGCAAAGGAGATAGCCGCTGCCCTTGCTTCTGCTGTTCCGCCGCCGCAGCGAGGCGAGGTCCTGCATTTCAAAAAAGGTTTTACGGTCATCAACGACTCGTACAATTCGAATCCCGCCGCGTTGCTGTCGATGGTAAGGACGCTTGTTGAGGGCGGATCGTCGGCAAAAAGACGGATCGTTGTCGCCGGTGAAATGCTCGAGTTGGGCAGGGACGAAGCCGCGATTCACCGGCAGGCAGGCCGCGATATTGCGGCCCTTGCGATTGACGCGCTCATCGGCGTGCGCGGCCTCGCATCGAATCTGGTCGAAGGAGCAAAAGAAGCGGGTCTTGCCGACGCCGAATTTGCAAAAGATTCGGACGCCGCAGCCGATGCTTTGCTGGATCGGATCAGGGAAGACGATCTGGTGCTTGTAAAAGGATCGCGCGGCGTCCGAACCGAAAAGGTGATCGAAAGGCTTTTGGAGAACTTTGAGTTGGAGAAAGTGTAACGCTGTCGCGCCGGTGCAGGGTGAAGTTTTTTTGACCGTCGCCACGTTGCCGATTTGAAAGCTGTTTGAAAAAACTCGAAGCTTCGCCTCAACGAAGCATTGTCAATTGGAGAATTGTCAATTGTTAATTGGTTCATTAAGGGTCTTGATACTTGTTCAATTACCAGTTACCAATTTACAATTTTTTGTATCGGCGGTTCTTGGATTCGAGTTTTTCAAACATTTTCAATACAAAAAGGACATCGGTAATAAACCGGGCGCATGCTTTATTACTTTCTTTATCAGTTGATATTCCGCGAGTACGGCTCGACCAGCGAATCGTATTTTTTCAAGGGCCTGAACGTTATTCAATATGTAACGTTCCGGACGGCGATGGCCACGATCACGGCCCTTTTGATCTCCCTGCTTTTTGGCGGGAAAGTTATTCGGAAGATCAGATCTTTGAACGTTGGCCAGGAGATACGCGAAGAGCTTTCGGCCGAGCACCAGGCAAAGAAGGGTACGCCGACTATGGGCGGTGTCCTTATTCTCGGGGCCGTGCTTGTTTCTACCGTTTTGTGGGCACGGCTTGACAGTATTTTTCTTTGGCTGGCACTAGGGGCGACGGTCCTTTTCGGTGCGGTAGGGTTTGCCGACGATTACATTAAGATCGTCAAAAAACGCAGCCTTGGCCTGACGGGAAAACAAAAGATTGCCGGCCAACTTATAACCGCGGTCATTGTCTGGGCCGTGCTTTATTTTTTGACGAATTACACGTGGAACATCAGCATACCGTTCTTTAAGGCGACCGCGGAACCGACGGGCATTTCGTATTTATGGCCGGGCGTTTATTTGATCTTTATCATTTTCGTTCTCTTGGGATCGTCCAATGCGGTGAACCTGACCGACGGCATGGACGGCCTGGCGACGAGCATCACTTTTGTGGCTATGTCGGCCCTCACCGCGCTGACTTACGTCGCGAGTGATAAACGGTGGGCCGAGTATCTGGATATGACGCACAACCCGTCGTCGGCCGAGTTGACAGTTTTTTGCGGCGCGATGGTCGGGGCGAGTTTGGGCTTCTTGTGGTACAACGCTCCGCCGGCGGAAGTTTTCATGGGCGACGTTGGTTCGCTGGCCATAGGCGGGGCTCTCGGCACGGTCGCCATTTTGACAAAACAGGAGTTTTTGCTGCCGTTCATCGGTGGAATATTCATAATCGAAGCCGTCTCGGTTATGCTGCAGGTTTCGTTTTTCAAGTTCACAAAACGCACCAGCGGCGTCGGAAAACGAATATTTCTCCAGGCCCCGCTCCACCATCATTTTCAACTGGCCGGGTGGAAGGAACCGAAGATAGTTTTCAGATTTTTGATCGTCGCGATCTTGTTTGCGTTGTTGAGTTTATCGACATTGAAATTGCGTTAGTGGGGAGATTGGAAAACTAACCACTTGTAACTGCCAACTATCCACTGGAGAAATTCATATGATCTTAGCTTCGGCTAACAATGGATAGGGGATAGTGGCTATTTTGGGAGTTATGCAGACCGAAGGGACGAAAGCTTTAGTTCTCGGCGCAGGAAAGTCTGGCGTAGCTTCCGCCAGGTTTCTTGCAGAGCGAGGTGCTGTTGTCGCTCTGCACGACAAAAAAGATGTTGAGGCGTGGTCCGAGGCCGCCAGATCTTTGAAAGAATCACACAACGTAGGTTTGATCTCGGGGCAGATACCATCCTGGCTGCTTGATCAGATAGATCTTGTCGTCATTTCACCCGGTGTCCCGGCCAATACAATTCCGGCGCGGTATGTTGACCGAAAAGACGGCGAAGTGATTGGCGAAGTCGAATTGGCATACCGGTTTATGAAGGGCCGGATCGTGGGGATTACCGGTTCGAACGGCAAGACAACGACGACCACTTTGATAGGCGAGCTTTTGAAGAATGCGGGTATAACGACACAGGTCGGCGGAAATATCGGAACGCCTTTACTTGGCCTCGCCGAGACTTCTACCGATGAGACGTGGACCGTGGTCGAGTTGTCCAGTTTTCAGCTTGAAACGATCAGGGATTTTCATCCAAACGTTGCGATATGCCTGAACGTCACGCCCAATCATTTGGACCGATACGATTCGTTTATGGATTACGCAGCCGCAAAGCATCGGATCTTTATGAACCAAACCGCTGACGACGGTGCGGTCCTCAATGCGGACGATCAGATAACGGCGTCGTGGGCGGGCGGGTTAAAGGCAAACGTCACACTGTTCAGCTCGAAGCGGGAGCTTGAGGAAGGCCTGTTCCTTCGAGGCCGCGAACTTATCTGCCGAAGTGGCGGCAAGGAAAAAACTTTGACAACGCGGGACGAGATATTTCTTCGCGGGCTGCACAATGTTGAGAATGTTCTCGCCGCGTTTGCCGCCGGGCTCGCCTGTGGAGCCGATCCCGATTCAATGCAGGAAACCGTGGCAAATTTCAAGGGCGTCGAGCACCGGATCGAATTTGTGGCAGAGATCGATGGGGTTTCCTACTACAACGATTCGAAGGCAACATCGGTCGATGCGGTAGTGAAATCGCTTGAGGCGATGAGCGATGGCGAAGGGAAAACCATTTTGATATTGGGTGGACGTGGCAAAAATGCCCCATACGAGCCCCTCGTTCCGCTGATCGAACGCTCGGTCCGGGGCATTGTCGTTATCGGCGAGGATGCGGCGAACATCGAATCGCAGCTTCGGGGGACGACGGAAATAACTCGCGGGTCGTCGCTGGAAGACGCGGTCGAACAAGCGTCCGGGATGGCCCGGAGTGGAGATGTGGTGCTGCTTGCCCCGGCTTGTGCGAGCTTTGATATGTTCGACAGCTTTGAGGAACGCGGGAAGGTTTTTAAGGAAGCGGTTGGCTCGATCGCCCGCGAAAAAAGCAAGACATCGGCGAGGTAGTGGATCTTATCCGAATGTGATTCTTTCTTTTTCTTCACCACAGAACAAGAAGATGAGTAAGAAAAAGAAGGAAGAAGAAAGAAGAAGAGGAAGAAGAAAAAACAAGAAGCAATCCGAGGTAGGGTTGAAAAGTTTGAGGAAAGTAACTCGGCGTAGTTGATACAAACGAATGGCGGCTCAAATAAGCAAAATTAGGACTGACTGGTTTTTGTTTGGTATCGTTGCGGTGCTGTCTTTGTTCGGGGCGGCGATGGTTTACAGCGCCTCGGCTATGATCGCGATGCGCGAATCGCAAAGCCAGTTCACATACTTTTACAAGCAGTTCGGCTTCACGGTCGCCGGCCTTGCGGTAATGTACGTTGTCAGCAAGATCGATTATCGCCGCTATCAAAACCCGTGGTTTGTTTATGGTCTTCTGGGCCTGACCGTATTTATGCTAATTGCGGTTTTCGGCTTTGGATCGATCAACGGGGCCCGCCGTTGGATCCGGTTTGGCTCTTTTTCGTTCCAGCCGTCCGAAATGGCGAAGTTGGCCTTGCCGGTTTTCCTGGCTTACTTTTTGGCAAAGCACGAGAAAACGATGGGCGATCTGAGGTCTACAGTAATTCCATGCGTGTTGGCGTTGGCCCTCTTGACCGGACTGGTATTTCTTGAACCGGACCTCGGAACCGTGATCGTTCTTTGCGCTATCTTCTCGACCGTTTATTTTGCGGCCGGAGCTAAGATTTTACACATTGCATCGGTCGCGGCGGTCATGGTGGTTGGCGGGATCGGCGCGGTCATACTCGCACCGTGGCGGGTGCAGCGGTTAATGGCCTTCCTTGATCCATTCAGCCACGCGGATGACGCGGGATATCAGGTTGTGCAGTCGTTGATGGCAATCGGTTCCGGCGGGATCGTCGGCGAAGGCTTTGCTCAAGGCCAGGCGAAACTTTTTTATCTTCCTTATCCTTATTCCGATTTCATTTTTTCGGTCGTCGGCGAGGAATTCGGATTGATCGGGACGCTGGCGGTCGTTATCGCGTTCGGGCTTTTGCTTTGGCGTGGAACACGGGCGGCAATGAATGCCCCTGACCGGTTTGGCATGCTGCTCGCGATAGGAATTATCATCGGCATCGTGGTCCAGGCGTTATTCAATATCAGCGTGGTCATCTCGATCGTCCCGGCAAAGGGAATACCGCTGCCGTTCATTTCCTACGGCGGAACGTCGGTGATGATGACGATGCTTGCTGTAGGTATGCTCCTTAATATTTCGCAGAGCGGCGGAAGAATTAGCCACAGAGACACGGAGGCACAGAGTTCTCGGAGGGGAAATTCCAAATGACTTTCTCCTGCGCCTCTTTTGTCGCTGTGGTGAAAAATTGATGAAGGTTTTAATAGCAGCCGGCGGGACGGGCGGACATATTTATCCGGGAATCGCCGTTGCCAAAGAGATAATGAGGCGGAACAAAGGATCCGAGGTCTTGTTCGTCGGCACCTCCCGGGGGCTGGAAAAACGCATCGTTCCCGAAAACGGTTTTCAGGTCTCGTTGATAAAAAGTGCCGGACTGAAGAGTGTCGGAATTGTGGGAAAGATAAAGGGGCTTGGCATTTTGCCTGTCAGTTTTTTTGAGGCGGCCCGGCTGCTGCGGGAATTCAAGCCGGACGTCGTGGTTGGTGCGGGCGGTTACGTTTCAGGGCCGGTTCTGTTGATCGCGAGCTTGATGCGCTTTCCGACGCTGGTTATGGATTCGAACGCGTTGCCGGGTTTTACAAATCGCAAACTCGCACGGTTCATTGATAAAGCGGCGCTTACATTCGAGGAGGCTCTGCCGTTTTTTGGCGGCAAGGGAATTGTGACCGGCAACCCGGTGCGAAAAGAGTTCTTTGACGTGCCGCAAAAAGAACGCGGCGAAAAGACGAATATTCTTGTTTTTGGCGGCTCGCAGGGTGCAAGGGCCATCAATAACGCTATGATGAACGCCCTGCCGCTGCTCGAAAGCCACGGTGACGGGCTTCGGATCGTGCATCAAACGGGCGAAGCCGACTTTGAAAAGACACGCGAGATGTACAGCCGTTCGCGTATCGAGGACCATGATGTGAGGCCGTTCATATCCGATATGTTTGTTGAGTTCGGCAATGCCGATCTGGTCATCTGCCGGGCAGGAGCCACCACTTGTGCCGAATTGGCAGCAGCGGGAAAAGCCTCGATCATGATCCCTTTACCTACCGCGGCTGACGATCATCAGCGAAAGAACGCCGAAGCATTTGAACGGGCAGGAGCGTCGCGAATGTTGACCCAGGTAGAGCTTAATGGCGAAAATCTCTCGGCCCTGATTACCGAAATGATCGCGTCACCCGATGCCATAGGCACGATGGAGGAAGCTGCAAAAAATTTAGGGCGGAAAGACGCCGCCGAGGCTGCCGTGGATCTGATCGAATCGTTGGCTGCGGACAGAAAGGATCATTCGAAATAGATGATAACTGATAAGTAAAAAGTGATAAGTGCTTTGACCTATTACTTATCACCTATTACTTATTTCGGAGACAAATTGCAGGCGATCATTACTTGAGAAAATGTTCAGACACGTAAAGCGAATTCATTTCATAGGCATTGGCGGTATCGGCATGAGTGGTATCGCGGAAGTGCTGTGCAATCTTGGTTTTGTGGTGACTGGTTCGGATGCAAATAGATCCAAGAACACCGAAAGGCTTGAATCGCTTTTCGGTGTCGGGATAGCCGAAGGGCATCGGGCCGAGAATGTCGGGGCGGCTCAGGTTGTCGTTTACTCTTCCGCTGTCAAGGAAGACAACCCCGAAGTGGTTGAGGCAAAAAAACTCGGCATTCCGGTTATTCCGCGGGCCGAGATGCTTGCGGAACTGATGGTACTTAAACCGTACGCGGTCGCGATCTCGGGAACGCACGGAAAAACCTCGACCACCTCGATGGTCGCGACGATCTTGGGCCATGCCGGGTTCGACCCGACAACGGTTGTCGGCGGCGTGGTCGATACGCTTGGGTCGAACGCCAAGCTGGGAAGTTCGGAATGGTTCGTTACGGAAGCCGACGAAAGCGACCGTTCATTCCTGATGCTTTATCCGACGATCGCCGTGGTGACGAACATCGACAAAGAGCACATGGAGTCGTACAAGGGAATGGACGACGTCGTGCAGTGTTTTACGGACTTCGTGAACAAGGTCCCTTTTTTTGGGGCGGCGATAATCTGTCTTGACGACCCGAATGTCCAGCTCATAATCCCGAACATCAAACGCCGCCGCGTAACTTACGGATTGACCGCCCAGGCCGATGTGTCCGCTCACGACATTCGTTATAACGACAACTTTGGTTCGACGTTTTCGGTGTGGAAGGGCGATAAGGTCCTCGGCGAAATATCGCTCCCTGTGCCGGGCAAGCACAATATCTATAATGCCCTGGCCGCGACCGCCGTGGCACTTGAGGTCGAGATACCGTTCGATAAGATCGCCGAGTCATTCGCGATCTTCAAAAATGCCAATCGCCGTTTTCAATTCAAGGGCGAGGCACGCGGTATTACTGTCGTTGACGATTACGGGCATCATCCGACCGAGATCCTCGCGACGCTCTCGGCGGCAAAAAATAGCTCCGGCGGCCGGCGCACGGTCGTCGTTTTTCAGCCGCATCGATATACGCGAACTAATGAGTTGATGGATGAGTTCGCCCTCGCTTTTAATAATGCCGATGTCGTTTTCGTACTGGATATTTATGCGGCAAGCGAGCAGCCGATAGAAGGGATCACGGCCGAGGTGCTGACCGAGAACATCAAGAAATACGGGCATAAGAACGTAAATTACCTTGGCGCCATTGAGTCCGCGGTGGAAATCGTCGTTCCCCAGCTTCAGGAAGGCGACCTCGTCATTACGCTCGGTGCGGGCAGTATCACGCGTCTGTCCGATGAGATTCTTGAAAGATTGAAGAGCAATGGGATAGAGGTAAAGGCTTCTGGAGAATAGTTCTTGTGTTGTCGGGATCGATCGTTACCACGGAACAAAGGAACAAGAGGAAGGAGAGGAATAAAGAAAGAAGAAAAAAGAGAACCGTAAAAAAGATGGCTTCAAAAATCAAGAGAAAATCGATCACCGACAGAACTCCGCGAACGGCGGGCAAACGCAAAACGGCGCGCGGCCGGGACCGTGCAAATGGCCCGAGCCGGTTTGGCAGCTTTTTCCTCCCGTTGTTTTTGAGCATCTGTTTGCTTATATGTCTGGGCATTCTGGGATACATGGGCCTGCAGCACGTGACCGCGTCAAAGTTTTTTGATGTGAAAACTGTCGATGTTCGCGGTACCGACCGGGCGGCAAAGGACGATATTGCGCGAATAGCGTCGAACGCGGCCGAAAAAACCGGTGTTTGGAACGCCGACCTTGCCGAGATGAAAGCGAGGATAGAAAAGCAGCCGTTTGTAAAAACCGCCTCGATATCGCGTGTCTTGCCGGGCGGCCTCCGCGTAAACGTTGTCGAACGCGCACCGATCGCCGTCCTAAAACTTTCGAACGGCGAAATGCTGGTGGACAATGAGGGGGTCATCCTCGCACCCGCCAAAGCAAAAGAAGATAGATTGCCGGTCACGCTCAGTGGCTGGGACGAATCAAAGACCGAACGTGCCATCAAGGAAAACCAGGAGCGCGTAAAGCTTTATCAGAAAATGATCGCCGAATGGAACGAAGGCGGCCTCCTCGGCCGTGTGCAGAGCGTCGATCTTGCCGATCTACGCGAACCAAAGGCCGTGACGGAAGATTCCGGCAAACTGGTGACCATCGATGTCGGGCGCGAATCGTTCGCACAGCATCTTAAGAATGGAATAGGAGCGATAGTCGGCAAAGGCGAAATGTTCGACGGCGTCAGCCTCGTGGGCTCGAATATGATCCTTTCGTCAAGAAAGACGCATCAGCCGGCGGAAACGGGCACTCAGTAATTTTGATTATGAACAACGAGATCCACGCGATCGGTTTGGATGTTGGCACCAGCAAGGTCCGCTGCGTTATCGGCGAGGCCGGTGACGTGAGCGCAATGAATATCCTTGGCTATGGCGAGGCCGAGTCCCGCGGCCTCCGTCGCGGCATCGTCACCGCGACCGAGGCCGTTGCCGAAGCGGTTAAGAAAGCCGTCAGCGAGGCCGAACGCGTGAGCGGGCTCGAGGTCGAATCGGCCGTGCTGAATCTCTCCGGCGAGCATTTTCGCGGCGAGAACAAGAACGGCGTGGTTGCGGTTGCCGGTGCCGGACGCGAGATAACCGAAGAAGATGTCGAGCGGGCGATCGAATCGGCCTGTGCCATGCAGCTTCCCGCCGGATGGGAGATAGTCAACCGCCTGCCCCAGGAATTCATAATCGACGGGCAGGACGGCATCATGGAACCCGTCGGGATGACGGGATCGCGTCTTGAGTCGCTGGTGCACATTGTGATCGGGCCAAGTGCGGGCCGGCAGAACCTGAACAAAGCGGTCAAGCGTGCCGGATTGGATGTCGAACGGATGATGCTCGAACCGCTTGCGGCAGCCGAAAGCACGCTTACGGACGATGACAAGGAGTATGGCTGTGCCCTGGTCAATATCGGTTCCGAGATCACAAGCCTGATGATCTTTGGCCGCGGCGCGGTCCAGCACACGGCGGTTTTTCCATTCGGTGGGCTGCACTTTACAAAGGACATAGCCGTCGGCTTGAGGGTCTCTATTCAGGAAGCAAGCAAGATCAAGGAGAGCTACGGTTGTGTAGCGTCGTTCCTGCTCGACGACGATGTTCGGCAGGAGAATATCGAGATAATGCCGGTCGGCCGGACGGAAACCCGGGGCCTGACGAAAGAGATCCTTTGCGACATTATGCAGCCGCGTGCGATCGAACTGCTGCAGCACATTGCCCATGAGACCGTCGGGACCCAGGCACAGATCTCAAGCGGAGTGATCCTGACCGGCGGCGGGTCGAGCGCGAAGGGAATGGTCGAAATAGCCGAACAGGTTTTCGATGCACCAACGCGGCTTGGTTATCTTGATGAAGAACGTTTCGGCGGTTTGGCCGAACAGATCGTGGGGCCTGAATGGGCGGTCGCGTCGGGCCTGGCCCTGTCATCAATGAGGTCGCAGGTGCGTGAAATGAACCGGGGGAACAAACGTCCCTCGAAAGTTGCAGAGTGGTTTGAAAATTTTCGTGAAAAATTTAGATAAAATTAACGTCTCGGCTGGATTTTCACCACAAACCATAGTATGCTTTGCTCCCGTCAATACAATATGTTGTTAGGTTCAACAAATTGCGGTTTGGGCATCGCATCTTTCCAATTAACCTGATTTTTCTTAGAAAGGACTTGAAATAAATGAGTACGGACGGGCTTGAAATGCAAACAAACGGATTAAAGATGTTCATCGACGAAGCTCCCATCACGGGGGCCCGGATAAAGGTTATTGGTGTTGGCGGCGGCGGCGGTAATGCCGTCAACAGAATGATCGCGGCCGGAGTTCAGGGTGTCGAGTTTATTGTGGCGAATACCGACCTGCAGGCTCTGAACGCCTCATCGGCCCCGCTAAAGATCCAGTTGGGAAGTAAATCCACGCGGGGCTTGGGTGCCGGATCCAATCCGGACGTGGGACGGGCTGCCGCACTTGAAGATCATGAAAAGCTGCTTGATATTTTGGAAGGCGCCGACATGGTGTTTGTCACCGCCGGTCTTGGCGGCGGCACGGGAACGGGGGCGGCACCGGTCGTCGCGTCGCTTGCGATCGAACTCGGAGCTTTGACCGTCGCGGTCGTGACCAAACCTTTTAAAGTTGAAGGCAGGAAGAGAACGGCCCAGGCTGAGCAGGGATTGGCGGAGCTTCGCGGCTGTGTCGATACCATCATCACCATACCGAACTCAAAGCTCCGCGATGTCGAGCCGGGTATCACAATGATGAATGCCTTTCGCCGGGCCGACGACGTCCTCCTGCACGCGGTGCAGGGTATAACCGACCTGATCGTTGGGCCGGGCGAGATGAATCTCGATTTCGCTGACGTAAAAACGGTCATGCAGGGCCAGGGTGTGGCCCTGATCGGGATCGGCACCGCAAGCGGCGAAAACGCTGCATCAATGGCCATGCGTGATGCGTTGGATTGCAAGCTTCTTGAGGAGAGTTCGATCACGGGAGCAAAGGCCGCACTGATAAATATTACCGGTGGCGAAAATATGCCGCTTGGCGAGATAGAAGACGCGGTGGGAATGATCGAAGAAGAGGCGGAAGACAACGCCAATATCATTCTTGGAAGCGTGATCAAGGAAGAGATGGGTGACAAGATCGAGGTAACTGTGATAGCGACCGGCTTTGAAAGCGCGCTCAACTCGATGAAGCCGATGCCGCGGCCCGTTGAGACCGTTAACGCGAACGCCGCCGCCGCGGGATTCGGCCAGCAGCCGTCGCAAAGCGAAGACCTTGACGTGCCGACCTTTATTCGGCGTCAGGCTGATTAGGTCGGTTACTGTTTAACGATTTCCCGTTTGCTTGAAAACTGTCAAAACTGCCCGGCCGGCCGAAAGGTTTGCCGGGTTTTTTGCGACGTGAATGAACCGGGATCATGGCGTGCCATGAAGAGCCCGTGTCAAAACTAACTTTTCTTCGGGCTGTGCCCGTCTATTTGCGGCGAAGCTCTGCTTCGCCGGAGTACAGTCCCAATTTTCCGCGGCTATGCCGCCGATTATAGGCGTTCTGTTAACGCTAATTCTTTCTTATTCAACGTTTCCGAAGTTTCATTTTTTCTCCTCACTGAATAAGATGAATAAGAAGAAACATTTCGCGGCATTTTAAGTGAAGGAAAAAGAAATAATTAAACCTATTGTCGGCATAACGATCGGCGACGCCGCTGGGATCGGGCCCGAAATATCATTGAAGGCCGTTGCCGCCGAAGAAATTCGTCGCGTGTGCCGCCCCGTTCTGATCGGGGACCTCGCTCATCTGAAAAAAGTTGTTGGCGGGTTTCAGCTCGGGATCGATCTCGCTGCTTTTGACGCGCCAGGCCGTGCGAATTTAGCTGCAGTCGAGGTCTTCGACATGGCAAACCTGCTGGAAAATAATGTTATCGGCCAGGACGATGCGATCACAGGGAAAGCCTCGGCCGAGTGCATCGAAGCTGCGGTAAAACTGTGGCGGGAAGGCAGGATCGATGCCATTGCGACCGCTCCGATCAGCAAAAAGGCGATCTCGCTCGGCGGCTACGATTTTCCCGGGCATACTGAATTTCTGGCCGAACTCACCGGAACAAAAAAGTTTGCGATGAGTTTTTTCGCCGAAAAGCTTCGCGTAGTTCTTTTGTCCACGCACGTTTCACTAAGAAACGCGATCGGGATGGTAACGGCTTCGAACATGGCCGCGTCAATCCAATTTACCGATGCTCATATTTCGCGGCTTATCGGCCGCCGTGTCCGGATAGCCGTTGCGGGTTTGAACCCGCACGGATCGGAATCGGGGATGTTCGGCGATGAGGAAGCTCGGGAAATAGTTCCCGCGATCGAACGCTGCCGAAAAGAGTTCGGTATCGATGTCTCGGGTCCGTTCTCACCCGACACTATATTTTTGCGGGGTTTTCGCGGCGAGTTCGACGCGGTCGTCGCTTGCTATCACGATCAGGCGACCATTGCCGTAAAATCCCTGTCGTTCGGTGCGTCGGTCAACGTGACGCTTGGCCTGCCGCTGATACGCACTTCGGTCGATCACGGCACGGCCTTTGACATAGCCGGCAAGGGGATCGCGGACGAATCAAGCATGAAAGCGGCGATCAGGCTGGCCGGCGAACTCGTCCGAACCAGTTCATCCGCTCGATCCTAACTTTCCACGCCAACCAGGTTGAGCGTTTTTTGACGAGACTATTGAGTAAGCTATACTTTCGATGAGAGCCCAAGCCTCGATCTTTTCGAAAAAAAAGGAGTAAACGCACCCGTGTCCAGACCGAAACTGCTTTTGGCCGATGATTCGATAACGATTCAAAAGGTCGTAAACCTCACTTTTGCCGATCATGGTATGGATGTCGTCACTTTTTCCGACGGTGATTCGGCGGTCGAGAATCTCGACGAGATCAAGCCCGACATCGTGCTGGCGGATGTAAATATGCCTGGCATAAACGGTTATCAGCTTTGCGAATTAATGCGGAGCGATGACATGAACAAGCACATTCCCGTCGTTTTGCTTGTCGGATCGTTCGAGCCTTTCGACCGCGACGAAGCGGAACGCGTCGGAGCCAACGGCCATTTGACCAAGCCGTTCACCTCGATCGCTGAGCTGGTTTCCACGATTGAAGGCCTTCTTTCCGCTTCAGCCGCATCCGCTGAAACGCCTTTGCCCGAGACCGCCGACATTGACCATCTTTATGAGCAAAGTTTTGTCGAGACCGTCGAACTTCCGCGTGGCGATGGCCTGAATATGGAGTTTGACAGCGACGGCCTGGATGATGAGATGATCCAGACCAGCTATGCCGAAACCGATCCAAACTCCGAGGTTGACGATACCTATTTTCCGACGGATGCAGCGGGCGATTTTGACGAGCAGACATTTGAATTGGCCGATGTCGAAGCCGAAGCGCTGATCGCTGAATCGTTTCCGGCGGAACCCCCACCGTCCGAACCGGTGGAAACGAATTCAGCCGCCGCCGATCCATTCCAATCGGTTGCCGGCGAAGCCCCTCCGGTTTCTGTCGATGAGAATATTTCGACCGCGGACACGGCTAAATTCAGCTATGAGGAATCCGATCTTTTGGAGTTGCCCGGTTCTTCGGCTGCGCGGCCCGGAGTGAACGTCGCATCGGACGGCGCGTCGGGCCAGATCACAAGCCTTTCGCCGGAGCTGATCGATCTTATTGTTGAAAAGGTAGTCGAGCGTTTGGAAAAGAAACACTAAAGCCGACGGGCGGCGATGCGGTGTGGACAACGACAATTTGGCGGTTGGTTTTCCGGATGAAGTGAAAACCGGCCGCTTTTGATTTAGAATTACAGTTTACGAGTATGGAAATCGCAAAGGCTTACGACCCTAAACAAGCCGAACAAAGTCATTACGAACGCTGGGAATCGAGCGGATTTTTCACGCCGGAGATCAACGAAGATCCGGCCGCCGTCAAATACTCCATCGTCATCCCTCCGCCAAATGTCACGGGCAGCCTGCACATGGGCCACGCCCTTCAGCACACAATAATGGACGTGCTGACGCGTTGGAAACGAATGCAGGGCTTCAGGACATTGTGGCTGCCCGGCACCGACCACGCCGGCATCTCGGTCCAGCGAAAGGTCGCCGAGCAGCTTCGCAAGGACGAGAAAAAATCACCGCTGGACATCGGCCGCGAAGAATTCGTCCGCCGTGCCTGGGCGTGGAAGGAAGAATACGGCAACACCATCACCGAACAGATGCGCCGCGAAGGTGCGTCGGTCGATTGGTCGCGGCACCGCTTTACGATGGACCGGGAACTTTCCACGGCAGTTCGAAACGTATTTATCCGTCTTTACGAAGAAGGCTGGATCTATAAAGGCTTGCGCATCGTAAATTGGTGCCCGAAGGACAAGACCGTCCTTTCCGATCTCGAAGTAAAGGAAGAAACCCGGAAGGACGGGAAGCTCTATTATTTGCGATATCCTATTTCAGGCTCCCCTCCTTACGAAGGAGGGGTGGCACCCGCTTCGGGTGACGGGGTGGTTCTCTCTTCGTCGAGCGAGAGCCTATCCGAGTTGAATCCTGACAACGCGGTGGAGAACCACCCCCCGGCCGAAGCGGCCGGACCCCTCCTTCGTAAGGAGGGGAGGTTTCTGACCGTCGCCACCACACGCCCCGAAACGATGCTCGGCGATACCGCCGTTGCGGTCAATCCAAAAGACGAGCGTTACAAAGACATGATCGGCAAGATCATCGCATTGCCGCTGACGAACCGCGAGATCCCAATAGTCGGCGACGAATACGTTGATCCCGAATTCGGCACCGGTGCGGTAAAGGTGACGCCTGCTCACGACCCGAACGACTATCAGATCGGCCTTCGCCACGACCTCGAACAGCTTCTCGTAATGAACGAGGATGCGACGATGAACGCCGCGGCCGGTACGGAATTCGAAGACCTCGACCGTTTTAGGGCCCGCGAAAAGGTGGTCGAAATGTTCGAGGAACTTGGGCTGCTCGAACGCGTGGAAGATTATGAGATAACGCTTCCGGTCTGCGAACGCTGCAAAACGGTCGTCGAGCCGATCCTTTCCGACCAGTGGTTCGTCAAGATGGACGAAATGCGCGACATGGCGCTCGATCTAATAAAAAAAGAAGGCGTCCCGCATTTTTCGCCGCAGGTGCCGCACGAAAAGGTTTACACCGCCTGGCTCGAAAATCTAAAGGACTGGACGATCTCGCGGCAGCTTTGGTGGGGCCACCAGATCCCGGCGTGGTATGACGAAGAGGGAAATGTCTATGTTGCGACGACCGCCGAAGAAGCAAAAGAAAAGTCCGGCGGAAGAGAACTGACACAAGACCAGGACGTGCTCGACACATGGTTTTCGTCAGGCCTTTGGGCGTTTTCCACTTTTGGTTGGACGGGAGACGCGGAGAGCGGGAGACAAGGGCTATCAGCTAACAGCTATCAGCTATCAGCTATTTCGGATCGGAAAGCCGACCTCGGCACTTTCCTGCCGACCGACGTCCTGGTAACGGGTCGCGACATTATTTTTCTGTGGGTTTCCCGAATGATAATGCTCACGAAAAAATTCGTCGATAAAAAAGCGTTCGAAGACGTGATAGTAACCGGAACCGTGCTCGGCAAGGACGGCAAGCCGATGTCAAAATCGCGCAACAACGGCGTCGATCCCATCGAGATGTTCGACAAATTCGGCGTTGACGCAACCCGCATCTATCTCGCATCCATCGCAACCGGTGCCGACATAAAATGGAACGACATTGGCGTCGAGACTTATCGAAACTTCGCCAATAAGATATGGAACGCGACGCGGTTTTGCTTGTTGAACTCGGAAGGGGCGAGCGTTGGCTCGGCAAACTTAAGTTTGCCGGACACGTTGGCCGATCGGTGGATAGTTTCGCGCCTGAATAAGACGGCAATTAATGTGAACAACGCCCTCTCACGGTATGAGTTCCACACTGCGGTTTCGCTTCTTTATCACTTTTTCTGGGACGATTTCTGCGATTGGTATATCGAGTTAAAGAAGGATGAGATCAACGCTGGTGACATTGCGGCAAGCTCCCGCATCCTTTCCATCTTAGAGCAGGCTCTCCGACTTCTGCATCCGTTTATGCCTTATCTGACCGAAGAGCTTTGGCAGAAATTACCGGGAACCTCGAATCAACTTCACAACGCCGCATATTCGAAAGCCGGCCAGACGATCATGCTCGCCGATTTTCCAAAAGGCGACCCGGCCGCGATCGACGAGCGTGCCGAAAGCGAAATGCAGTCGGTGATCGAGCTTATTACAAAGGTGCGCAACATCCGGGCGGAAATGAACATCAAAGCAGGCGATATGCTCTCGATTCACGCCGCAGCCGGCACCGAAATGCAGGCGGTGTTTACCGCAAACGAAGCCCAGATCAAAAAACTTGCACGTGCTGATACACTTGTACTAAGCGAAACGCTCGATGTGCCAAAGGCTTCGGCAAAGGCCGTCCTGACCGGCGGCGCCGAACTCGCCGTTCCCCTCGAAGGCCTGATCGACTTCGACAAGGAACGCGAACGCCTGCAAAACCAGATCGCCAAACTGGATGTCGAGCTCCAACGTCTGAACGGCCAGCTCTCGAACGCAAACTTTGTCGAGAAAGCGCCCGAAGAAAAGGTTCAGGAGTTGCGAGATCGTCAGGCTGAGATCGAGCAGCAGACTTCGACCTTGAATTTGAATCTGAAGGTGTTGAAATAACGAATGGGCTCTCAACTATTTTGGGTGGTCGTAATGATTTGTTGCCTCCATGTTTTTTCACTGGGTCAGATCAAAATTTCTGGCGACGAGTACTTGCAGGAATACATCGAGGCTTTAGCGAAAAGCCGGGCCACTCCGCGACGACATCGTGAGACAACAACTTGGTACAAATTGGGAAAGGTAGTTGAGCTATGGAACGCGATCCTGGAAACCGACGAAAATGGGAATAGCCGATTCCGACACGAGACGAAACGCGGAGCGAAGGCAACGTCTTTCGAAACTATCGCCGTTGACGGGGTAGTATATTGTCGCAAGAATCGGGAAGGATGGATAATTACTGATGAATGCGGTTCCGGAGCCAATAAAAGCCCTGTATCTGGTACAACTACAGAGAAGTTTTCAACACAGGCTTTGGTTTTGGCTGGTCAGAAGGCTAAATTGCTGCGCGCCTATACAATAACAGAAGAATTGGATGCGAAGGACAAAATTACTGGCAAGCTCTGGTTTACCGAGAATAAGGTGTGGATTTCCGAAGATAAGTTGATCTTGAAAAGGGAGTATGTTACTGGACTGTTACCTCGAAAGATAAACTATACGGTAGTCGAGAACTACGATTACAATGCAAAAGTACCGCGCATCGTGGCACCAAGCATTGATGTACTATCGGAAATATAGCCGCTGGAGTGCTCCTCTTGTTAATCTTCTTCCGTGGTCACGGCTTTTAGACCACTGAATCGGAAGAATGGGAAGGAATAAGATGAAAAGATGCGATTTGCATCTGGAGACAATATTATGAAAACAGCATTATCATTTATTTTTACAATAGCTTTTTTGGCGGCGGCGATCGGCGTGTCGGCGCAGGTTGAGCAGATAACCGAGGCTCAATTTGAGGCGGCGAGGTCGGCGGCTTTGGAGAAGGCGTCGCAGTTGCCGCGGCGGGTTGTGACATCGGAAAAGTTCTTTGAGGGACAGGAGTTAAAGGGCCGCCGCGATGATGTGTCGGAAATTTCCGCCTCCGGCGATAAACACCGCTCCGTAACCGAAAATTTTGACGGCAAGCCCAAAACGGACGAATCGATCTCGCTTGCCGAGCAGGTCTTTTGTAAACGGCACAAAAAAGACTGGAAAAGATCCGACGGGCCGTGCCCAAAGACGCCTGAGTTAAACGTTCCGGCCGGCTCGTACCAGTATTCGGTCGAAACGGACGCGGCCGATCCGTCGCGTAAGATCTATCGCAAATGGGCCTCGTTTGGCGACACCGTCCAAAACGACCCTCGCGACGCCGTGCGGATGAAGTACGTCGAGTTCAAATTTGCCGTCGATTCCGAAGGGATGGTCGAACAAACCGAAACCCGCCGCGGCGGCATGGAATCGGCCGAATGGAGCAGTACCAGAATCACCAAATACGAACTCGCCCCGAACGGTGTTAGGATACGCGTACCGACGACGAAAAACTGAGGCTTTGGAAACGGCGCGATCTTTTCCGGCTCCGCCGCCGATGTGTGAAAAGGCTTGCCGTTCCGATGCGCAGAACAGATCAAATCCGTGAGGCTCGGGCTCACGACATTTTATAAGTATGCCAGTTTTCAGTATGAAGGCCGTGTACAAATCGATCTACTTCACATTGCTTTTCGTGTTGATCACGGTCGTCGGCCACGGTCAGGCAGTGCCCGCGTCTTCAGACAGTGTTTTGCTGGCCGGCAATAACATTACTGCGGTTTCAACCTTGCAGTTCACATACAATAACTCCGCACAGAACACGGCGGTTGTCGGCTCACTGCAAACCGTGGATGCGAACTTTGGGCCGTCCGATGTACCACGGTGGGGCGGGCAAAACCTTAGGCTGGGGGCTGTTTTCGGCAATTCGGCCCTCTCAGGTGGAAATCCGGGTATTGTGAACGGCGTCGGCTTTGAAAAAGTATATTTTGGCGGTGTCCTGACCATAGACGCTGAAACGCTCACATACCCCGTTAGGTACGGCCGCAACTTGATTATTTTCACCCGGCCCGCCAGGCTGCACGGAACTCTCTATGGATATTCGGCCCCGCCTAATGTTCAGCCAACAACGCCCATATTTGCTAATTCGATCGATATTCAAGGTGAGGTCACAATTACCTTGCGGGCAACGGCTTTAATAAACAACGGCGCGCGGATCGTCCCGAACTATTCGATAAAGTCGATCGTTTACGCTTTCGCGAATTCCGGGTCAAGCCGAAGTTTGCCGAAAAACTGAGGCACTCCCGTTGGAAATGTCGGTGTTTAAGCTATACTTCCCGAATATGAGGGAAGGAGAGTTCTTCCGGTTCTGCCGCGGGTGTTTCTTACGGCTCTGCCTTCCGATGTGCGGAAAGGCTTGCCTTTCCGATAGGCAGAATATACTAATGTTGTGAGGCTCGGCCTCACAACGGAGAACAATTCCAATAAGAATAGAAAACTATGAACTGGCTCGACAACGGCGATGCAATTGCGGCGATCGGCCAATTTTTGGCTGAGGACATCGGACGCGGCGATATAACTACGGCGGCGACGGTTCAGCCGGATGTTCGAGCCATGGGGCGGCTTTTGGCAAAGGAATATCTTGTCATCTGCGGGCTTGAGGTGGCCGAGGCGGTGTTTCTGCATCTCGACGCCGAGATCTCCGAGATCGAAACATCCCTTTCCGACGGCGACGAGGTCGAGGAAGGGACCGTTTTCGGCACACTCAAAGGCTATGCCGACGTGCTTTTGACCGGCGAACGCGTCGCCCTCAACCTGCTTCAGCGAATGTCCGGCGTGGCCACGCTGACGCGGCAGTACGTTCGTGCCGTTGAGGGAACCGGTGCATCGATAGTCGATACTCGCAAGACCACACCCGGCCTGCGGATGCTCGAAAAATATGCTGTCACCATCGGCGGCGGCAAAAACCATCGAATGGGCCTCGATGACGGCGTCCTCATAAAGGACAATCACATCTCGATGGCCGGCGGTGTGACCGAGGCAGTTTCGGCTGCAAAAAGCACCGCCGGACACCTGCACAAGATCGAGGTAGAGGTGACGAACTGGGCCCAGCTTCGCGAGGCGATCGACGCCGGTGCCGACATCGTTATGCTCGACAACCAGACACCCGACGAGGCCGCAAAACTCGTCCAGATGTCCCGCGACCTCAATCCGGCCGTCCTTATCGAGGCTTCCGGCGGCATGGACCTCGACCGCGTCCGCTCCTTCGCCGAAGCCGGCGTTGACTTGATCTCGGTCGGCCGCCTCACCCATTCCGCCCGCGCGGTAGACATTTCGTTTAAGATACAGACACTCTAATTTCCCAGAGGGCACAATCGGCGGCATAGCCGCAAAACCAAGGGGAAGCCAAATCGGAAAAGCATAGCTTTTCCGCAAATCGGAGGGCACAGCCCGAAGAAAAGTGAGTTTTGCCACTGCCTCTAAACGAGCGTGGCTATGCGAAACTGACTCCTATCGTATTGAAACCACAGTTACACATCATAATTTACCTTGTTGTAACACTAAATTGCCTCATTTAAGTATTAAGAAAGTCCTTGACTCGCCGTGCCGTAAATGGCACAATCACCCGTCGGGCGAACGCCGATGAGGTTCTTTGAAAAATTTTCGTAAAAAAATCGGCCGAATTCCGGCGCTGAACACCGCTAAGTGTCATCGCACGTAAGGTTTACACGTTCCGGCAAGCCGCCGAACGCGGTCGGAACGCGGCCGGAACGAAATAAAAGCAGCAGCGATACTTAGCGAGGGGCTAAATACAGACGGATCAATTGATTAGGCTTAGGAATATGACGTACTATCTAAAGTAATTTTGGCGTCATTCGTTCCGGCCTGCGGTGGCGGGCTAGTGAGGGCCAGCATCTCTTCATCCGCCCGAAGCAGCGGAAGAAACCAGATCGCCAGGGTCGAAAGGACCAAGGCCGCCGAACAGGCGACACCGCCCTCGATGCCGTAATCGCCGCCGGTCAGCCAGGCCGGGCCGGAGTCGATCTCGCGTAAAAGCGAAGCCTTCGTGATATCGGTCAAACCGCTGACCTCGATCCCAAAAACTGAGCCCTGCATCCAGTTCCAGACCAGATGCAGTCCCCATACGAACCACAGGTCGCGAGTTTTCAGATAGGCAACGCCGAACCAAATGCCGGCCAGCATTGTGTTCGCCGTGGAAATATACCCCGCGTTCGGATTTCCAAGATGGAAGAGGCCGAAGACGAGAGATGTCATGATGATCGCAAACCATGCAAGACCGGAGCGGGCAAATGTTTGTAAAATGTAGCCCCGAAAAAGGGCCTCTTCAAACGCGGCGGCAACCGCGAAAATGGCCAGCGACATAACGAGCGATCGTCCGATGGCGGAACTTTCGACGTTGTTCAAAGTGAATCGCAGGCCGCCAAACGCGGCTGCTATCAGAACGCAGAAACATATCGTGATCGCTCCGGCCAGGCATCCGAGAGAAAAATGACTCAGCCAGGACCTCGTAAACCAAGCCCCAAGGGCTCGAAACGGAAGGCCTTCAAGGTATTTGCCGCAAAGCCATCCGATCAACAGTGCCGGAACAAGCGAGGCAATACCGTTGACAAGCAGATAAACGCCCTCGCCCTCGCCGGCTGGTATCCGTCCGAAGTTCATCAGTTCACGCACGCCGAGGCCGACCGCACCCCCGATAAACAGAAAGGCGAGAAAGAAAATGGCGAAGCGCCATCCGCTCCGCGGCGTGTTGGATCGGTCAACGAAGATCGTGGAGAGATTCATATCGGTTAGAGCGAGTGTAAATAAAGAATCTGCCACTGACAAAGGCCGAAAGGCAGACGCGGCATTTATGTTAAACTTGACGTTGTGAAAAAGCAGCAGATCACAAAAAAACGAAGGTCCGCGCCCTGGATATTGGGGCTGTTCGTGCTGATCACATTCACGGTGCTTGTGATGCTCCAGATATCGAACGAATGGAAGCGTTTTTCTGTCGATACCGCCAGCGATACGCTGCTGCTTTACGCTCTTTCATCGCTGAATTTCATTGCCCTCATCGTGTTTGGCTTTATCTTTCTCCGCAGCATCGTAAAACTGATGCGCGAGCGGCGTGCGTTTCAGGTCGGTTCGAAGATAAAGACAAAATTGCTGGTCTATTTTGCCGCTGTCAGCATTTTGCCGATCTTTGCAATGGCCGGTTTTTCTTACCTGTTTATGAACCGGGCACTCGACCGCTGGTTCACGTCCATACCCGAAAACGTCGTACGGGCGCCGCTGGATATCGAGGCCCGTGCGAATGCGGACAGGTTCGCCGGATTGGAGGAAATGGCCCGCGTTCTGGCCGTATCGCTTGCCGACAGGCCGGTTTCGTCCGGAGATCTCGACCGCCTGGCGGCGTCAGGAAATCTTGGCTTGGTCGAGGTGGTGACAACCGGCACGAATACAATTGTTGCCTCAAGCTCGGTTGATCCCGGCTTGAATTCGACTCCCGAACTAAGCCTGATCCGATCCGCCAGGTTTGACGACGCTGCCCTTCGTGATGGGACCGGCATAGATGCGGCTGCCGCAAACCTAACCGATGGACGAATGGTCATTATCGCGACAAAACCGCGCGCGGCGGACGATGTCGGGCAGATGGTGTATTCGACACTATCGGAATTCGACAAGTTGAAGGACCAAAATGTTTGGGTCCGCCAGATCGGTTTGCTGACACTTGGCGTTCTTACTTTCTTACTGATATTTGCTTCGTCATGGACTGCGTTTAACATCGCGCGCGAACTGACCGTGCCGATCCGCGCCCTTGCCGAAGGGGCTGAGGAAATTGCTCTGGGCAACCTCGGCCATCGGGTAGATGTTCCGGCCGAGGACGAGCTTGGCCTCCTTGTGTCCACCTTTAATGAGATGTCGGCCAAGCTTGAGGCAAATTCCGCCGAGTTGACCGAGCGGCGCCGATATATTGAAACCGTTCTGCTGTCGCTGCCGACCGGTGTGATCTCAGTCGATGCGGAAAACCGAGTAGGTACGATCAACCCGGCCGCCCGCCTGATCTTGCGGCTCGAGCCCGGAAAATATCGTGATGCCGCGTTGGAGGACCTGTTGAACGAGGCGGACCGCGACTCCTTTGCCCGTCTAGTAGCGAGAGCAAGGCGTATCGGGCATGCTTCCGATCAGATTAAGCTTAACGTCGGGAACACCGATGGCGGCCAATTTATCGAGGGCCTGCCGGTCGCAATAACAGCAACTGCCCTGCCGGAAATAAGCGGTGCGGTACTTGTGATCGAGGACCTCTCAGAGCTGATCGCCGCCCAGCGTGCGACCGCCTGGCAGGAGGTCGCCCGACGAATGGCCCACGAGATCAAGAATCCGCTTACGCCGATCCAGCTTTCTGCGGAACGTATCGCGAAACGCTTCGCCAACTCGGAACCGCCTGCGTTAGCGGGTGGATTCATCGCGGCCGGTGACAAGCCGGTATTCGCACCAGGCACCGTCGTTTCTGATTCGAACGGAAACGTCGTCCTTGAGGGAACAGAAACCATCCTCCGCGAAGTGCAAAGCCTAAAGGCGATGGTTGATGAGTTCTCGCGGTTTGCACGCCTGCCCGACGTGAAGCTTGAAAACGGTGACGTAAACGAAATAGTCCGTCAGGCGGCTATTCTTTATCTGGACCGCATGGATGAGGCGGTGATCGACCTTAAACTTGGGAACGACCTCCCGGCCGCGATGGTGGACGAGGAGCAGTTGAAACGAGTTTTCGTTAATTTGATCGACAATGCCATCGAGGCCGAAGGTGAAGCAGACGTGGAGCGATCGGTGACTATCTCAACCCGCCACGACGCGGCCCGCGACCTGATCGTCGCCGAGGTCGGGGACAACGGAAACGGCATCGATCCGGCCGATTACCAAAAACTGTTTCAACCGTATTTCTCCACGAAAGGCCGCGGAACGGGCTTGGGCTTGGCGATCGTCAATAGGATCGTGTCGGAGCATCACGGCAAGATAAAGGCCGTGCCGAATCAGCCGCGAGGTGCGAAGTTTATTTTGGAGTTGCCGATTCAGACTTAGTTATGCAAACCAGTTGGGCCCAGAGATATTCAATAGCGGCAGCTAACTCGCGGTTGAGCTCCCAGATTGGAGCTTTCATCATACTTGTGATCGGGTTGATGGAAGCAATTCGGATCGTTGGTGCATCGTTAGCGGCCGAAGACCTTTCATGGGTTGCCGTATGGACGGGAGCGGTACCTACCGGGTTATTTCTCCTAGCCTTCGGATCTCGGTTTTTTTTACTATTTCGATTTGCGTCTAGTCTGATGATCAGGTCAGTTACTTGGTGGCTTTTACTCGTGACTGTATGGTTCTGTAGCGAATACTTTGGTCCGGAACCGGGGGTAATCTACGACCTATTTCATTCATTTCCTTTGGTGACGAGCGGAACGATCTTTGTCCTTCTCGGCTGCCTCAGGTTTCTCTATTTTGCCTCTGTCTCATTCAAACATGAACGCAATCCTGATAGTTGATGACGAGCCCGGAATCCGTGCAACGCTTCGCGTGTTAATCTTGAATTAAAAGAAATATTATGAGTCAAACACTTTCAGCGACATACGAGAAAGGAACTCTTGTCCTGGATGAACCAGGAGCGAAGTTTATTGTAGAGTTGCCCGTGGCGGTCTAACAAGAAGTATGAACGGATTGCTCAAACAATATGAGACTCTCATGTGCCGAAGCCGTGCCATCGGAATTTCGGGTGCCGTATTAATGGTCGTATCCGTCGTTATAGTAATGTGGGGCGTTTACTATGCCATTTCGGTAGCTGAAGTGCCGTTCGGACGTGACCTGATATGGAGTGTGGCCGATGAAATCCTTGTACTTGTTCTGATTGGCATCTCATTCATTGTACGCATCATGTTGTTACTCTCGCTTCATCGGCGGCCTTACTATCAGATTTCTGCAAGCTGGCTTGCTTCCGCGTTGTTATTGACCGCTTATGTTTGGCTGAGGATGCCACCCTCGTCTCCGCCCTCGCCTATCTGTGGAGCAGATGGACATTGCTTTACGATCTATGAATTAAGGCGCGGTGCAGACGTTTTAGAGGTGGCGGCTATCGTATTTATCCTGGCAAGCGTTCTCCGCACTGCGGCAACCTTTGTGTATGGTGCCGTGAGGTTCCGCTACAAATGAACTCTGTTCTTATAGTTGACGATGAACCCGGCATCCGCGCGACGCTTCGCGGGGTGCTGGAGGATGAGGGTTTTGCGGTCGAGGTTGCCGCGTCGGGTGAGGCTTGTCTGAAATTGGTGAAAGGGCAGAATTTTGCTTGTATTTTGCTGGATATTTGGCTTGGAAAGGGAATTGATGGGCTTGAAACCTTGAAGCGTCTGCGGGATGAGGGAAACGACTCGGCGGTCGTAATGATCTCAGGCCACGGGAATATCGAGACGGCGGTCAGATCAACAAAACTCGGTGCATTCGATTTTATCGAAAAGCCGCTGAGCCTTGACCGGACCGTGTTGACTGTAAAGAACGCCGTTCGCCAGCGTGAGCTCGAACGGGCGAACGAGCAGCTTCAAAAAGAACTTGCCGAAGAATATGTGATGGTCGGCGAATCGATCGCGATGCGGGCATTGCGAAAGCAAATTTCTATCGTGGCACCGTCGGATGGACGCGTACTGATCTCAGGCGAAAGCGGCACCGGCAAAGAGCTTGTAGCTCGATCGATCCACGCCCAATCAAAGCGAAAGGGTTCGCCTTTTGTCGAGATCAACTCGGCGGCGATCCCTGAAGAATTAGTTGAGTCGGAGTTATTCGGCCACGCAAAAGGGGCATTTTCAGGTGCCACGAACGCGAAAAAAGGGAAGTTTGAGGTCGCCGACGGTGCAACGCTTTTTCTTGATGAAATAGGCGACATGTCTCCGCGTGTGCAGGCGAAGATGCTCCGCGTTTTGGAAGAACAGCGGTTCGAACCGGTCGGCAGCAATACCGCGATAAAGGTCGATGTCCGAGTGATCTCTGCGACAAACAAGCCGCTGGAAGATCTGATCGACAACGGGAATTTCCGGCACGACCTTTTTTACCGGCTGAATGTGATCCCGTTCCAGGTGCCGCCGCTCCGCGAACGGCAGGAAGATGTTCCCGTTTTGATCGAGCATTTTAACAACCGGTTTTCGGCCGAGTACGGCAAGAAACCGAAAGCGTTTGCAAAGGACGCGATAGATGCATTGCAAAACCACATCTGGCTGGGAAATGTGCGCGAGTTAAAGAATACGATCGAACGGATCGTGATCATGCAGGGAGGGCAAAAAGTAGCTGCGGCCGATCTGCCAAAACTTGGCTCCACCGGCGAACGGCCGGCTTCGACCTTCCGTTTTCCGTCATTCAAGGACGCGACGGATGCCTACCAACGCGAGTTCATCCTCCACAAGCTGGCCGAATTCGACGGAAATGTAAGCAAGGCCGCCGAAGACATGGGCGTCGATAGAAGTCACCTTTATAGGCGGATGAAGAACCTCGGAGTTCAGGGAAAATAGATGCAGAAGCCCGCGTGCACGAAAGGGCGAAACGCGAACATTGACGATTACGCCCTTGCTTACGCGCGGGCCTCTGCATTAGAACGACTATTTCACGGGCTGAACCGGAAAACCTCGCTTCTTCATCAGAGCTTCTACCTTAGGGTCGCGACCGCGAAACATTCGGTATGCCTCGGCCGGGTCGATCGTGTTGCCGACTGAGAAGATGTATTTTACAAGCTTCGCTCCTACTTCCTTGTCATATGCGCCCTTGCCTTCGACAAACGCCCCGAAAGCGTCAGCGGTAATCACGTCGGACCACAGGTAACTATAGTAACCCGCCGAATATCCGTCGCTCGAAAAGACATGCCCGAACTGCGGCGTTCGGTGTCGCATTACGATCTCATGCGGCATTCCAAGTGAGGCCAGTGTTTCGCGTTCGAATTTGTCGGGGTCGATCTTCTGATCGCCTGCAAGATGGAGCTTCATATCGACCAAAGCACTCGCCAGGTACTCGGTTGTCTCGAAACCTTCGTTAAAGGTGGCGGCTTTTTTGATCTTATCCACCAAACCCTGCGGGATCGGCTTGCCGGTCTCATAGTGCAACGCAAACTTCTGCAATACTTCAGGAGTGATCAGCCAGTGTTCGAGAAGCTGTGAAGGGAATTCCACATAGTCGCGCGACACGTTTGTTCCCGAAAGTGAGGGATAGGTCACGTTTGACGAAAGGCCGTGCAAGGCATGCCCGAATTCGTGAAACATCGTCGTCGCGTCATCCCATGAAATGAGCACTGGTTCGCCCGGCTTGCCTTTCACAAAGTTCGAGTTGTTGGAGACGATGGTCGTAATATCGCCGTCCATTCGATATTGGTTGCGGTAGGCATTCATCCACGCCCCCGAACGTTTGCCGTCACGGGCATATGGGTCGAAATACCAAAGACCGACGTGCTTTCCGTTCTTTTTGTTCTTCACCTCGTAAACGGTCACGTCAGGATGAAAAACGGGAACTCCGCTGACCGGAGTAAAGGTAAAATTGAACAACTCGCCCGCTACCCAGAACATCGCATCGCGGATCTTATCTAGTTGAAGGTAAGGCTTGACCTCGTTTTGATCAAGGTCGTAACGATCCTTCCGCACTTTTTCCGCGTAAAACCGATAATCCCACGGCTCGATCTTGATGCCGGCTTTTTCCTTGTCGGCCATTGCCTGCATATCAGCAACCTCTTCTTTAACCCTTGCGATAGCGGCCGGCCAAACGCCCTCCATCAGTTTCATCGCGTTTTCCGGGTTCTTGGCCATTGCATTTTCGAGACGCCAATGAGCGTGCGTCGGATAGCCGAGAAGTTTCGCCCGTTCAACCCGAAGCTGAAGTATCTCGGTTATGATCGAGTTGTTATCGCGAGCGTCGCCGTTGTCACCCCTGTTAACGAACATCTTCCACACCTTTTCACGCAAATCCCGATTTTCCGCGTACGTCAGGAATGGATCGACCGAAGACCGCGTGTTGCGGACCATCCATGCACCATTCTTACCCTTTGCCGCGGCGGCTTGGGAGGCTGAATCGCGAAGGGATTCAGGTAGTCCGGCTAGGTCGGACTCCTTTTCAATGGTGACGACCAGCTCGCCCTCGTCGCCAAGAAGGTTCTGGCTGAATTTGGTGAACAGTCCTGCAAGCTGTTGGTTTATCGCAGCAAGTCTGGCCTTTTTTTCGGGGTCGAGCTTTGCTCCCGAACGGACAAAGTTTGTATAACGGAGCCAAGTGAGACGATATTTTTCGCCGCGCACAGCTTTCTTTTTGCTTTCGGCGTTATAGACCGCCTCGATCCTTTTGAACAACTCTGCATTCTGCTTGATCTTGTCGTTGTGAGCCGCAAGCAGCGGCTCCATCTCCGTCTCAACCGGCTCAAATTCCTTCGAGCTCATATTACTGGACCAGACGTTGTAGATCGTCGAAACTCGGTCAAGCGTTTGTCCGCTGCGTTCCATCGCGGCTATCGTGTTCTCAAAGGTTGGTGCGGATCTGTCGGTCGCTATTGCATCAATTTCCGCGAGATGCTCGTTCATCGCCGCCATGAGTGCCGGCTTGAAATCAGCCACCTTAACCTTGTCGAACGGCGGAACTCCGCCATAGCTGCCTGTCCATTTTTCGGTCAGAGGATTAGCCGTCGGCAGGTCACCGACCTCTGCATAACTCGAGTCGTTGTTCAGATACGTCATAAAGAAAAGTGTTCCCGCGGCTGCGGCAATTAAAATAAATGAACGAAGATATTTGGTTGTTCTCATGGGTTATTCTCCGGCGTTGGACACGGAATTAGATGCAGGAAATGTGCATTCTAATGTTCTTAAATTTGATCGTGCCACTGATTTTAACACACGCGTTCGCCTTCCGTAAGAGGATCAGGCCTGCCATTCGTAGGGAAAAAAGTAGGTCCTTGTTGCAGGTCGCTAAAATTGGAAAATGTGCGGAATTGAAGTTTTAAGTAGGCATGCTCACAGATTGCTGTAAGCATGGTGAAAACAACTGGGCTCGGAATCAAATTGATGGTTGGCAATCCTAGACTTTGATTCCGGGCTTTTTTTGACGCTGTCGGTCAATCGGCAGATTGCGTTTCTCCTACTTTCGTTCGGTCCACGCAAAACAAGTTCCAACCTCGACTTGATCTGCTCTCGATTCCCGACTGAGCGTTCTTACCCGACAGCCTATCACGCTCCAGACTCGGCAAACTGTAACCCAGACTACACTAAACACAGAAATAACCAGTTATCGACTCGCCCTGATCGCTTTCGCTTCCGGTTCTGATGCGCCTTGCCCGAACTTTAGCACAGTTCAACTTTACCAGGCCTGTGATGGCTCGGAATAAACCGGGGCCAAATCGGGATTTATTCAATAAGAGCCAGTTTACGCAAAATTGATAAAAACGTAATACTTGATTTACGTTTCGTGCGTACGCTGCGAAAGTAACGAACCGGAGCGGTCCCGGAGAGAAACACCGATGATCACAACGTCAATAAATAAAAGAACCCGGAATCGGACGCTTGAAATTGCGGAAGCCCGCTATACGGTCCGCCTGGCCCGAAATGAAAAAGAGGTGGAATCCGCTCTCCTGGTCAGATTCGAGGTATTCAAACGTGAAATGGGCGCCGCACTGTCTGTTCCGGGTGCAGGTGATCTGGAGTTTGACGCCTACGATTTTACGTGCGAACACCTCATCGTTGTCGAGAACAGCACCGGGCGAACGGTTGGTACCTACCGGCTTAATTCGATCGAAACCGCGCTGAATGCACGCGGGTTTTATTCTTACGGTGAATTCAACATTGAAACACTCCCGACGGAAGTGTTGGAGCAGGGTGTCGAGATCGGGCGTGCCTGCGTTTTGCGTGACCACCGCAATGCCAGAGTGTTGTTTCTGTTGTGGAAGGGGTTAGCGGCCTACCTGGGACTTTCCGGCAAGCGCTTCTTGTTTGGCTGCTGCTCGATCTTCACGACCGATGCGTCGGTTGGTGCCCGAGCCCATCGGCAGCTGATCGAAGGCGGCCATTTGCATCAGCAACTTACCGTTGCCCCCCGAGCAAACGGAATTTCGTGCGACGTCGAGGATGATCATCGACCAGAGGTAAAACTGCCGAACCTGTTCCAGATGTATCTGCGAATGGGGGCAAAGATATGCGGGCCGCCGATGATCGACCGGGAATTCGGCACGATCGATTTTTTCGTCGTTTTCGATGCCGAGAATTTGGATGAAAAATACCGGGCGATGTTCTTTCCGCGATCTTAAATAAATACTTTCTCCTCGATCTCGGCGCGGAATAGATCATCTATCGATATAATTGACGAACTTCGGGTCCCATAGATCGGGGTTCGGATAAAGAGCGAGGAGATCGCCTTTTCCCGTTCGTAACCGATCCCTGTGTCAGGCAGTTCTTCATCGGCGGCACGTGTTTCATCCGCCAGGATGTCGTAAAGCACCGCGTTCGAGATTTCGGTTTCTTCAAGATGGTCGGAGAATGACCGTTTTCCGCGTTCGACCTTTGGCCAAGGAGTGTTGAGGAGCGCGTTGCTCAATCCGTAAAAGCCGCTGTCGAGATTCATAATTTCACCACCGCGATTTGAAAAATAGCAGGTCTCATTTCGGAGGGCATTTATCTCGCCAACCAGAAGATTAAAACCCGAGAATTCATTTGCGTGCTTTGAAACAGCCTCCAGATAATCAGACGGCGATGCATCCGTTTTAAGGAAATCGGCGACTAGCTTTCCACGCGAGATCGTACCTTTTTTGGCCTTCGGATCGCGATAATTGGTCACGGCGGCAAATCGTCCATCGTCGGTGACGCCCAGCCAGGTTCCGCCACCGGCCAGATCGCGGCCCGCTCGGATATTCGGAAGATCGGGCCATCTATGCAAATTTTCCGTCGGCCGGTCATAGAACTCATCGCGGTTCGCTATCAGTAGCAGACGGTGCTGCGGATGTCGACCCAACGCAAAAAAAATGACGCACATATCTTTAGTTTAAGGTGCCAGGATTGTCACGCAATATACTTGCCGGTTTCTTACCATCGTCGCTTTTCCCGAAAATCATACGAAGAAGATCGCGGCAGGCGGTTGGCAAACAACCCGCGGCACGATTTGCCGACCCGATCTCAAATGCGATCCGCCATTGCCTGAATAGAATGGCGTACGCATCGAAAAGGCTGAACCGGGGGTCGTAGATATTTGTCGATTCACTCGAAACGCCGTTAAGTTCGATTATTTTAAATGGTCCGCCGTTACGAAAATCGTCAAACGTTTTTGCCCGCAGATCGAACCGCCCAAAATAGAACCCCTTAATGCCCTGACAGATCTGGTCGATCGCACGTTCAAGTTTTTCCGTTCGCAGCCATTCCCCGTCGGCAAAGATCGCCCCACGCGAATGCGTTCCGATGTCGATAAGCTGGACGGCCACGCCCTGAGCCGGTATGTCGTTCAGCCTTTGTTCATTGTGTTTGAAGTACTTCGCGGCCAACGCGACAGCTCTGTCATCGTTCAGGATAAGCTCGTTAAGCGTGGAGATACCGTCGCCGGTAACGCAAGGGAATCGCTTTTCGGTTATCGAGAATATTTTCCCGGTTGGCTCGTCTGGATATCGATAATAAAAGACACTGGCCTCTACGCCATCAAAAAACTCGTGAACAATAATGTCCGATTCCGATCCCAACAGGTAATGATCGATCTCTTCATCGCTTCGGGCAATCGCCACCCCTTTACCGCGTTCGCCAACGTCCGGTTTCAAAACCACGGGGAAGCTAAGCTGGTTGTCTGCAATAAATTCGTGTATGCGTCGAACCTTTTCCGCCGCCGACACGGTTCCCCGAATCAAGCTGTGTTTGAGCGTAAATTCCCCTGCCGAGGCCGATCCGTTTATTAGTCGATAGATCGCATCTTTCGACTCGCCGATCAAACCTCCGGCCGGTATTGAGGGATTGGAACACGTAAAGACCGTCAGGCTGCGGTGCTTTACCGCCAATCTGATCACGTAAACGACAACCGGAATATAAAAGATGTGTACCGGCCAAAATTCCCATTCCGTGACGCGCTTCAATTTTCCGATGAAAAGGCGACGGCCCTTCCATGTTGTCAGTCGGAAAATAAATTTGATAAGAAAGTAGAGGCCGAGAAACGAAAGGAATATTTTCCAGATCGCACCTTGGCTTTCCAAAAAAAGCCTTGTTATTGTTTCGTCTCCGAGCCATGCGGCCGCAACGACCAGAATCGGCGTCCATATCGCAACGGCGATTCCGCTTACAACCGCGAATTTCAGAAAACTCATGCCAAACATCCCGGCCGAAACATATGTGGGAAGACGAAAGCTCGGCGTGAAGCGGCTCAGAAGTATTGCGATCGCACCTCGTTTTTCGAACCAGTCGGCTGCCCTGATTACCGAGGCTTCACTGACAAGCCAGCGAACGGGTGCGCGGCGTAGTGCCTTTGCCCCGAACCAGCGTCCAAGCAGAAACAACAACAGATCACCAACATAGATTCCAAAAAAACTCGCTGCAATTGCGACGCTCAAACTGAGTTGGCCATTTGCGGCAAGCACGCCGGCCCCAATGGCGGCCAAGTCTTCGCTGACGAGGGTTGTAAGCGAAATAAGCAGAAAATAGACGAAAGCTGAAAGGCCTTCAGCCTCGGAGATCCTATACCGGAAAGCTTGCTCGGCTTTGGCCCGGCCGTCTAAATCAGCGAACGAGCGGTATCTCTTTTTTGTTGTATCGACCTTCCCTATAAAGCTCTTGATTGTTGCCGAGAACGTATTGGCGGATACAAACGCGGTAAGATCGTAATCAACGGCGTTAACGTCGCTGGAGGCGAAACTGATTTGACGCTTGACCAAAACGTCATTCGCAGCCTGGGCAACCGGTACTTGCTTTTTGTCTTCCGGAAAGAGCGGGTCAATCTCCAAAAACCGATAGACGATGGAAATCAGCAGCAAAAAAACACAAACGCCCAAAATAATTTTCAGGCGTTTGCTCGTTAACGATCTCCTTTCGGGGTTCTTTTCGGACATTTACTGCAATTCTAGAGATATTGGCCGATCAAGGGAAGGTCGCGGCGATGAATAAACAAGACGACCGCACTGGCGACAAACGCCGTGATCGCAAGAATAAATAACAGTCCGCCGTCGTCTTTTACGACGATACCAAGTTTGGTTAGATGGCTAAAGATCGCGCCCGTCAGGACGCCGAGGGCGATCAAGGCCCCGACCGGCGCCGTGCTTGGTATCAAGATCAAGATCGTTGCGATCAGCTCAACGATGCCCGAGCCGATCCGGCCTACGGCCTCGTTTTCCGCACCCATCAATGTTGCAAAAATATACTTCGATTCCTCGGCCCCTGTAAACTTGAAAAATAGTGTCTGAAACAAAATAATTGCCACGATAAAGCGGCAGACCCAACTAATCACGATAGTCGTTGTTGACATATTTTCTCCTCATGCCCGAAACCGTCAGGCGGCGGCCTTAAGGCCATTCCGATATTTCTTCGTTGAAGCGGCCAATCCAAATTCGTCCTTGACCTTTATGCCAAGGCTGCGTAGCCGATCGCCGATCAACGCATGATGATGCACCGTGTGGCTGTAAACAAACTCAAGCTCCCGTGAAAAGCTCGACCGGTGCCTCATATCCGGCCGGACCTCGGAACGGATGATGAGAAGGCTGGCGGGATCGATCTTTGAGCATTCCTTCAGCAGGCCGATGGCTTCTTCGATCTTCGTTCTCGCGTACCTCTGGTCGGTTTCTATTCGCGGGTCGCGTTCACGATCGGCATAGTCGATCGAACCAACCGAAACACCTCTAAGCAGCGCCGCGACGAAATCCAGGTCGTGCCGTATATGAGCGCCAATACTGCCGGCACCGTCGGCCTGGGTGCAATAAACGCCGGATGAAAGCGTCGCCGCCAACTCAAGCGACTTCTCAAGCTCGGCAATTATCGCGGCGATAAGCGGATTTTGTTCAGTAATTCCCATTGAAATAGTTAGCGGCCCAAAACCTGCCGCTATGTTTGTTATGCCTCCAAGGGCCTAATTTATTCCAGTTCGGCCGATTGGAATAAGCAGAAATGGACAGGGAATAGACCGAACTGAAATCGCGGCAGTAGTCGTGCCGCTACGTAGAACCTAAGAAAACACGGAGAGTAAATTATGTTGAAAAAGAAACTTTTAGCCAGTTTTGCGGTCGCGGCCGCTTTTATAACAATTGCCGGGAATAATATCGCCGTTAGCGCGGCAAAGGCCAAACGGACGGCAATTTTCACGGTCCGGATAGAGAACATATCCAGCCCGGACGGCATCGCCGGCCAAAACGGCGAGAAATACCCGTTTGCTCTTTCACCGGGATTATTCTACGCGAATCACCGGAAGAATTATTTCTTCGTAGAAGGAAAAAAGGCCGATGCCGCCCTTGAGGCACAGGCCGAAGACGGCAACCCCGAACTGCTTTCAAAGAAGCTCTTGACCAAGGTGGGGTCGATCTTTCTGGGCGTATTCAATAAACCGGTCGGCGGCGGGATGGCCGCGCCTATCCTTCCCGGCGGTGCCTATGAGTTCAACTTTACGGCTCAGGAAGGGATGCGTTTTAACCTCATCGCAATGTACGGACAGTCGAACGATCTATTTTATTCGCTGAACGAAGCCCTGGAGCTTTTTGATCCAAATGGAGATCCGCTGAGCGGCGATATTACCGGGAAACTGCTCCTCTGGGACGCCGGCACCGAGAAAAACCAGGCTCCCGGGCTAGGTGACGAACAGGCGCCGCGTCAGAAAATCGCGAACACGGGAGCCGCCGAGAACGGCGTTGTTTCCATTATTAAGGACGGTTTTGCTTATCCGAACACAAGGGACGTCCTCAAGGTTACGATCACTTCTAACACCGCGAACGCAAAGATCAGGAGCGTGTCGTCACCCGATAGGGCTGTTTCGACCCGGAACTGACATACAGCGATATTTTAAGAATAAAGGACCGCGGGCCGCGTAACGTCGAGCCCGCTAGTTCCTGAGAAGAAAAAGAACATGAAAAATCTACTAGTCAGAATTGTTTTTTGTATAACAGCCGTTGGTTCCGCAGTCGTGGCGTCATATGGCCAGACGGTTGAAAAAAAGTCGATAACACTTGATGGGGCCCGGGCCGTAATATCCGGAGCGAAAGAGTTCGCAAGAAAGAACAATGCTCCGGGGGGCGTCATAGCGGTCGTTGACGACGGCGGAAATCTGGTTGCCCTCGAACGCCTGGACGGCACGTTTACGGCCGGTGCAAACATCTCGGTCGGTAAAGCCAAAACGGCCGTGATGTTCAAGCGGCCGACGAAATTCTTTGAAGACATAATCAAGAACGGCCGGACATCCATGGTCGCGCTTCAAGATTTCACGCCGTTACAAGGTGGAGTGCCGATCATGGTTGACGGACAGATCGTCGGCGGAGTCGGCGTATCGGGAGCGGCCTCGGCCGCACAGGACGAAGAACTTGCCATTGCGGGAGCCAATGCCCTCGGGGATTCAAAGCCATTAGCTGTCTCATTTTTCGACAGGAAGACCGTTGCGGACGCTTTTGCAAAAGGATCTGTTTTGGCGGGCGGGATAAACGGCGAAAACTATATGGTTCACGCCAGCCGACGAGAAAAAGCCGGCCTTAGCGAAGTCCACGATCTGGATACGGACATCATTTACGTGCTCGACGGCACGGCAACAGTTGTTACGGGCGGCAAGTCTATCGATCCGAAAACGATCGAGCCAAACGAGCATCGCGGTTCATCGATCGAGGGCGGCGAGACACGTCAGCTTAAAAAGGGCGACGTAATGATCGTTCCGAAGGGCACCCCGCACTGGTTCAAACAGGTCAACAGCTCGTTCCTTTATTACGTCGTCAAGGTTCGTTAGTTTTATTCACCACAGAGACACGGAGGACACGGAGATAGTGGTCGAAGTTCAGCCAATCTTATTTTTCTGTGATCTCTGTGTTCTATGCAGCGAAAAGTTTTTTGGAGAATATTATGATTAGGTTTATCAATGCACTCATTTACACTTTACTTCTAACATTGCATTTTTTTGCGCAGGACATACCGAACGGCAAACCCGAAGTATCGATCGATCTGGCGACCGTCGAAGGTGTCAAGGCCGTCAACGGCCAATGGAAGTACAGCGACACAAAGATCGTCGAAGTCGATTTCAGGTCGGCGGGGAGCGATAACCAGCCGACCGGACCGGCTGTCAAAACCTACGACTATACTCCGCATGCCGGCGTCGCGGCTTATGACGATTCCCGCTGGGAGACTATCGCCGCGAACGATCTCGTTAAACGCCGGGGCAACGGCCGCCTTTCTTTCAACTGGTATCGGATCAACATTACCGTGCCTGAAACGGTCAATGGCTTCTCAACATCGCGTTCGACAATTGTCTTTCAGACCGCGCTCGACGACTATTCCGAGGTTTGGGTAAACGGTGAGATCTCGCGTTTTCTAGGTCAAAAGGGCGGCTCGGTCATCGCCGGTTGGAACGCTCCCAATCGATTGGTAATTGGCCGCGACGTCGAACCGGGCCAAAAGATCCAACTCGCGGTTTTTGGGGCGAACGGCCCCCTTTCCAATCCGCCGACAAACTTTATCTGGGTGCGCGAGGCAAGGCTCGAATTTTACAAAACCGAAACGTCAGGCCCAATGGCGATCACGCCGAGCGAGGTCAATGTCGAGGTCATTCGCCACGACGAAGCAATAAACAAGATCGTCGGGCCGAACCCCAAAGTATTTAAACTCGCCGAAGGATTCAAATTTACCGAAGGCCCGGTCTGGGTCGGCGACGGATTGCTTTTCAGCGATCCGAACGCAAATACGATCTATAAATATTCAAAAGATGAAAAACTGAGCGTTTTCCGCACGCCGAGCGGTTACAACGGCGCTGACATCGCCGACTACGGTCAGCCCGGGTCAAATGGTTTGACACTTGACCCGCAAGGCAATCTCGTTATCGATCAGCATGGCAATCATCGCGTCGTTCGTCTTGAAAAGGACGGCAGCGAGACCGTATTGGCCGACACATTTGACGGCAAGCGACTTAATTCGCCAAACGATCTCGTCTACCGTTCGGACGGGACGGTCTTCTTTACTGATCCACCATTCGGCCTGCCAAATTCCCTAAAGGCGCAAACACGACCGGTAGGGAATGTGCCTTTGCTGCCTTTCAGCGGTGTTTTTGCCTTATACAAAGGAAAACTCCAGGTTGTAAACAAAGATTTCGCCGGCCCGAACGGCATCGCCTTTTCGCCCGATGAAAAATATCTATACATTGGCAATTGGGACGACAATAAAAAGATCGTAAATCGATACGAAGTCCAGCCGGACGGCACGCTCAAAAACGGCAAGCTGTTTTTCGATTTTACCCCCTTCAAGGGCGAAGACGCGATTGACGGCATCAAGGTCGATGTCGAAGGCAACGTCTATGTCTCGGCACCGGGCGGCCTACAAATACTGTCGCCCGAAGGCAAGCACCTCGGCACGATCGTCACGCCTCAACACGTCCACAATATGGCGTGGGGAGATGATGACGGAAAAACGCTCTATCTCTGTGCTAGGAGCGGTTTGTATCGAATGCGTTTGAACATCGCCGGCTTTAGTACCACGGTGAAATAGAGTTTTGCGTCCGGTCTTTAGACGGCATTCCCAAGAAAAAGAATCCGTCTAATGACCGGACCTTGAACATTTGTTGAAATGATCTTTAATTGTGAAATAAGCCAAGAGATCAAACTTGCCATTATCGAAGAGTGGCAGGCGGAAGAATTTTTTTCACTGGTCAAACAAAATTATCAACGTCTTTTACGCTGGTGTCCGTGGCTGGTTGAAGTTGAAACGATTGAAAAAACGCGTTTGTTCGTCAAGCAAAAACTCCAACGCTTTGCCGATGGTAACGGCTTTACTGCCGGATTCTTTGAAAACAATAGGCTCATCGGCGTGATCGCACTTGAATATATTGATCGGGCAAACCGGACGACGGAGATCGGTTACTGGCTTGATGCAGAAGCCGAAGGCAAAGGCTTGATCACAAAGGCGTGTCCGGTGTTGATCGATTACGCTTTCAAAGAGTTGAAAATGACTCGGGTGCAGATTCGCTGTGCAAGTGAAAATTCAAAAAGTCGCGCCATTCCCGAAAAATTAGGTTTTAGGGAGGAAGGCATCGTCCGGCAGGTAGAGAAACTACATGACCGATATGTTGACCTTGTAATTTACGGAATGTTGGCAGACGAATGGAAGCGGATCTAAACAAACTCGTTTGGTGAGTCCTTCCGGACATAAAGCCACAAGAAAATTAGCTCGGTCAGTAGCGTGCGACCAATCAGATTTAAAAGATCACCTGAACAAAAAAAGGTGTCGTGATCATCGGATCTCGACACCCAGGCTTCGTACAGAAGGACAGGAGGATGAAAGAGGATCTGTTTTTGTCAGGCAAAAGCGGCAGTCTCTACGCCCTTCAGCCCGTAATCGGCGGCAACCCTTGCGAGGGATTTCTTGAGTTGGGCTCTCGCCCGCGACAGTCGCGACATAACGGTTCCGATAGGAATCTCCAGGATCGCAGCCACTTCTTTGTAGTCGAATTCATGAACGTCGGCGAGCAGGACGACCGAGCGATAATGCTCAGGCAGCTTGTTCAAGGCGGCGATCACTTCCTGATCGGTCAAATGTTCCGGGATGGGAGCCTTAAAGACTGAATTGTCGAATACCAGATCATCGGCTTCCTGGAAATATTTAGCCTGCGTATATTTTTTACGGCGGTGATGATCGAACTTGTTGAAAAGGATCTTGTAGAGCCATGCACGGCAGTTTGTGCCGGGTTCGTAGTGGCCGAATGACTTCCAGGCCTGCATGTATGTTTCCTGCACGAGGTCGTCGGCGTCCGTGTGGCTCATCGTTATACGGACAGCTGTTCGGTAAAGATCGTTAATGTGTTTCATCGCTTCCGCTTCGAATATTTCGGGTGTGATCTCGTTCATGGTCATTCTCCGTTTTTATGAAATATGAGTGCTTACAAACGTTTGTCGGAAGAGGTCCGGAATCCTTACAAGTTTTTTGAGATTATTTTTGCAGCCCGTGTTCGCGGTGAGTGAAGGGCTATTGGACCGTGAGAGGGTAAGAAAGGTTGTTCGATCACGGCGGGCATGCCCTTACGCGGTGTCGATCCGAGGATCTTCTTTTCGTCGGCCTTGGGAATTACGCCGTCCGGGAGCTTTTTTGTTGAGGCGACCTTTCTCGCCGCATTAGCAAGCTGCCGCATGCCTTCGTTTTTGAGCGTCCGGTTGTGTGTGATCTGTGCGAAAGTATTCACGCCCACCACAAGCAAACTCAGGGCGACAAAACTGAATTTCGAAATTTGCTTTTTCATTTCCCGCTCCTTTTCAGGCGACATCAAACCGAGCCTGACGACCGTTTGTCGAACAAGGCAGGAAATCCTTACAAAAGTTTTAAGGTTGCATGGTCCGCGACGATTCCGTGAAATAGTTGGAATAAAACGCGCGGGGCAACTAATAGAAAGGTTGTAATAAATAAAGTTTATTACGCGTGTTGGAGCATGAAGGATGATGAAATTTTCAGAACGATACAGAAACAGTGGGAAGGTCGGAAAAATTGATTCCTTTCCGGCAACAAATTGGATCTACGATGTCGAGCCATATTCACGTACATCGTCAGAATCTTTTGACAATGTTGGCGATCACGTCAAATTAAAAAAGCTGCTCAAACGGGCGGTCGAAAAGATCGACGCACCATCAAGCCTGATTCGATCCATCCGATCCGCAATTAGAAAGTGATATGATGCCAGTCGAAGCTGTACCTTACGATCTAATTGATAGGGAAATGCAGACAGCTGAACAAATGCGAACTTTCGTAAGGGATCGATCGGCTGACATCGATCCGGGCGCGTGGGTTGACGAACATGGTGACTCATTGTTCCGGTTTGCGCTTGTGCGGCTGCGCGATTCTTCGCTGGCGGAGGACATGGTTCAGGAGACGCTTTTGTCTGCCATTCAATCAATTAGATCCTATGGTGGGAAGTCTACGGAAAGGACCTGGCTGATCGGCATACTAAAGCATAAAATCATCGATCATTACCGCAGGAACAGCAAGCAGGTACAGATCACTGACGAAGATACCGACCTTTCCGGTGTTGAGCATTTCTTCGAACGTCCCGATAAATGGGATGGCCATTGGGCGATCCCGCTTCGACCGGTCGATCCGGAACAATCGCCGGAAGACGTGTTGGAACGAAGCGAATTCTGGGAAGTGATGAACGGATGTTTGTCTGCTCTGCCGAGCCGTGTAGCCAATGTTTTTTCTCTGCGTGAGATGGACGGCATGACAAGCGAGGAAATTTGTGAGGTGTTGGGACTTTCGGCCAGCAATTTTTGGGTCATCATGCACCGGGCACGAATGCAGCTCCGCCGGTGCATTGAAATAAAATGGTTCAAAAAGGCGGTTAGTTAAGGATGAAGGAAAGCAAGGTAAAACACACGAAGTTTAATCTCTGGGTATGGCAAAATCTCCCTAAATGCAGGGATGTGGTCAAAACCATTACCGCTTCAATGGATGCGAAACTGTCGTGGCGCGAGTGGATAGTCTTGAAGATTCACCTGCTTTCGTGCGATCCGTGCGTTAATTTTCTAAAGCAGATCAAGTTCATCCGCGGCACGTTGCAGGAGGGTGGCCACAAACTTGTTGAAGGGGATTCATCGGTTAAGCTTAGCGAGAATGCCCGTGCGAGATTAAAAGAGGCCCTCACTTCCACAGGTCCAGAAGTTTAGGCCGCAGCCTGACGATCCCTGCATATTCCAGAACACTATTCCGAACGTCTTCGTCGCCTCCGCACGGTCTCCCTTCCTCCACCAAAATAGGTAAGGATCGAAACGACGAGGTGCGCGGCAAACCAGATGTTGTCGTAACCCAGGTTCTGATAGATATAAATAAGAATCAGAACACGAGGCAGAAACACCCCGAGTAAAATGTCCGCCAACTGTGGAACCGAGTTCGCCGGAAACCAGCCCTGAAAAAGGTAAACGACCATCGTTACCCTCGGGAAGAACAACGAAAAAAGCAAAAAGTAAAAGTCCATCTCAACCTGCCTCCTTTCGAACATTATACCTCGCTTCTCAGTCTTTTGCCGCGACCCGGCTGGTCTGGAATAAATCGATAAACATATGTGATTTCAGATTTCGAGAAAGCGATGTTGGAAACCGAAAAAAACCACTTGCCCGAATATCTGATAGAAGCCTGGTGCCTCGGCACTTTCATGTTGTCAGCGTGTTTCTTCGCGGTACTGCTCTTTCACCCCGATTCTTATCTCGCTGAATGTAGTCACACAGTTCGCAACTTCGTACTGGGTATAGCGATGGGATCGACGGCGACCATGATCATATGTTCGCGTTGGGGCAAGCGTTCCGGCGCGCACTACAATCCGGCGGTGACTCTGGTGTTTTTAAGGCTTGGAAAGATAAAGCCAATGGATGCGATGTTTTATGTTCTTTTTCAATTCATTGGTGGAGTACTCGGTGTGTTGGTGGCGTGGATCATTCTCGGGAAACGTCTCGAAGACTCGGCCGTCAATTTTGTCGTAACGCTGCCTGGTCCGTACGGCGTAGGAGCCGCGTTTGCGGCGGAACTGGTGATCGCATTCTTTCTTATGAACGTCATTCTTTTTACGTCGAATTCCATTACCCTTTCGCGTTTTACACCTCTTTTCGCCGGGCTCCTGGTCGCTGTTTATATCGCGATCGAATCGCCTGTCTCGGGCATGAGCATGAATCCGGCTCGGACATTTGCATCGGCGGTTGTCGCGGGGAATTGGACCGCGTGGTGGATATATTTTGCCGCCCCGCTGTTGGCAATGCTGGCCGCGGCTGAGCTTTTTGTCAGGACGCGTGGCCTAAAAGCGGTCTATTGCGCAAAGCTGCATCACCACAACGATGAGCGTTGTATTTTTAATTGTCGTTTCGATGAAATGACCGCAGGAACGATCGAAGTAACGAAGCAGGAACACCTGTTTCCGACCATGGTCGGGCTTTTCTGAAATTGGTGTCTAACCGCAAAGACGCCGAGAAGAAATGAAAAATAGCCGGCGGCGGTAAAAAGAGCTCTGGGGTACAAACTGTTTTGGAGAATCATATGAACGGACACTATGACGTAATTATTATCGGAACGGGAGCCGGCGGCGGCACGTTGGCTCGGGCTCTGGCGCCGTCGGGCAAGAAAATCCTCATTTTGGAACGCGGTGATTTTGTGAAACGCGAGGCTGACAACTGGAATTCCCGCGCGGTAAATGTAGAGGCGAAATATAACACAAAGGAAACCTGGTTCGACCGCGACGGCAAGCCGCTTCATCCGCACACCAATTACAACGTAGGCGGAAATACGAAATTCTACGGTGCGGCCTTGTTTCGCATGAGAAAAGAGGATTTCGGTGAGTTGAAACACCACGACGGAATTTCGCCAGCGTGGCCCATCTCTTACGACGACCTTGAGTCGTATTACACTCAGGCTGAGAAGATCTATCACGTCCATGGAACACGCGGCGAAGACCCGACGGAATCATGGTCGAGCGCACCATTTCCGCTTCCGGCCGTCAGTCACGAGAGGAGGATTGAGGATCTTGCCGAGGATTTTGCCGCAATGGGATGCAAGCCGTTTCATGTGCCCCTCGGAATTCAATTAAAGGAAAATGATCGAACAAGCAACTGTGTCCGCTGCGCGACATGCGATGGATTTCCGTGTCTGGTCAACGCGAAATCGGACGCCTATGTCTGCGGGATCGAACCAGCGTTAAATTTTGAAAATGTCACGCTTCTAACAAACGCGATGGTCACGAAACTTGAAACGGACGAAGGCGGCAAGCGCGTTTCGGCTGTCAATGTTTCGCGAAACGGCTCAAACGAAAAATATTCGGCCGATCTGGTCGTCGTTTCCGCCGGTGCGATCAATTCAGCGGCGCTGCTGCTGCGCTCTGCGAACGAGCATCATCCAAACGGCCTTGCGAATAGTTCCGACCAGGTCGGCCGGAATTATATGGGGCACGTCAATTCGGTGATGCTCGCGGTTTCAAAATGCCCGAATCCGACGGTGTTTCAGAAAACGCTGGCCGTAAACGATTTCTACTTTGGTACGGATGAATTTCCATACCCGATGGGACATATTTCGTTTGTCGGGAAATTGGATGGAGTCACACTTTCAGCCGGAGCTCCGGCGATCGCACCAGGCTTTACGCTCGATCTGATGGCAAAACACTCGCTCGATTTTTGGCTTACGACCGAAGACCTTCCGCGGCCGGAAAATCGCGTAACGTTGAATAAAAATGGCGATATCGTTTTGTCGTACCAGCCAAATAACCTCGAATCGCATAAGCAGCTGCAGAACAAGCTGAAGATGCTTATGAACAATCAGCGAAAATGCGACATTCACGGCGGCGACTGCCATCAAGGGATCTTCTCAAGAAATCTATACCTAGCCGAACAGATCCCGCTGGCCGGTGTCGCCCATCAGAACGGAACCGTGCGGTTTGGGGATGACCCGAACACGTCGGTTCTCGACCGCAGCTGTAAAGCACACGACCTCGACAATCTTTACGTCGTCGACGGTGGATTCTTTCCGTCGAGCTCGGCCGTGAATCCAGCTTTGACGATCATGGCCAACGCTCTGCGGGTAGGCGAGCATTTATTGCAAAGAATGAACTAACACGCCGTTAAATGGGCAAGACCGCTTGTAAATCAAATCGGGAATGTTTTGTATGACAAACGAAAACCTAAGGCAAAATTCGATACCCCTCGGTTGGCTGATCACCGCTCTTCTTGCACTGCTGGCATTCTTGTCAACCGTCAATGGTCAAACCGTAAGTCATGTCGATTCCGTTGGATTTACCGTGTCGGATATGGACAAGGCAATCGATTTCTATACGAGTGTTTTGCCATTTGAAAAGCTTTCGGACGAAGAGGTTCGGGGAATGGACTTCGAGCATCTTTCGGGAGTTTTTGGAGCCAGGGCGAGGATCGTCGGGCTTAAACTTGGCGGCGAGAAAATAGAGTTGACTGAATATCTGACGCCGCAGGGACGTCCAATTCCGGTAGATTCAAGAAGCAACGACCGATGGTTTCAACATATCGCGATCATCGTTTCGGACATGGACAAGGCGTACGAGCACTTGCGGGCAAATAAGGTACGACACGCCTCGACCGGGCCGCAGACTTTGCCGCCATACATTACGGCTGCCGCCGGAATAAAGGCTTTCTATTTCAAGGATTTTGACAACCACGTACTGGAAATTCTCCAATTTCCCGAAGGCAAGGGCTCACAAAAATGGCATGATCTCGAAAAAACCGGGAAGCTTTTTCTTGGTGTCGATCATACTGCGATTGTTATCGGCGATACGGAAATAAGCCTTGCGTTCTATCGCGACAAACTTGGGCTGACCGTGGACGGGTCGAGCGACAATTACGGTACGGAGCAAGAGCATCTAAACAATGTATTTGGGGCTAAACTGCATATTACCGGACTCCGTACTCAAGACGACGGTATCAACGTTGAATTTCTTGAATATGTTGCGCCGTCCGATGGCCGTCCCTATCCAAAAGGTTCCCGAAGCAGCGATCTGTGGCATTGGCAAACCAGCTTTGCCGCACTCAAGCTTGAGCAATTTTTCAGGTCGTATCGTCCGGAATATATTTCCAGCGGCCTGGTATTATTTGGTAACGACCGATTTAGTTTTAAGAAGGCGGCTTTGATTCGCGACCCCGATGGGCACGCAGTTCGCTTGATCGAAAAATAGGAAGAACTATCTACTGCTAAGAAAGAAGCATATCGGAACAAAATTATGAAATCATTCAATCGAACATTTTTATTTTTTACGGTCTTTGTTAGCATCGCGCTCATTGTTTCGGCATGTGCGAAGCAGTCAGTTGGTGTCGATTCAGGCTCAGGCGAAACTTCGTCGATGGTTTTCGATGCGGTTGACAAGAATGCGGATGGCGCTGCCCTTGAGGGTTTCGACGCAGTTGCATATTTTGTTGTTGACAGAGCTGTCGAAGGCAACCCGACGTACTCGTATGTCTGGAATGGCGCCAAATGGTTCTTTTCGAATACCGAGAATATGGAGAAATTCAAAAAGAACCCCGAAGCCTACGCACCGCAGTACGGAGGATATTGCTCTTATGCGGTTTCGAAAGGTTATACGGCGGATGGGGACCCCAATGCTTGGAAGGTTGTCGACGGAAAACTCTATCTGAACTACAGCCCAGAGGTAAAAGAAAAATGGGAAGAGGACCAGCAGGAGAACATTAAGAAGGCCGAAGGAAATTGGATGGAATTTAATTCGAAAAAGCCCGAGCATTAGGGATAGCTAACAAGCTGATTTCAAGTGGAAACCGGCGGAGCAGGGATAATCCCTGGCCGCCGTTTTTTCTTCCAAGCGGAATAACGCTGCGGACAACCGGAATATAGCGGGCAGAGGGTCAATAAATATGAATGCTGAAGAAAAACGCCTTCAAGAATCGAACGAACGAAAAAAGCACTGGAAGCGCTGGGGGCCGTATTTGAGCGAAAGGGCCTGGGGAACAGTGCGTGAAGATTACAGCCCGGACGGATCGGCGTGGGACTATTTCCCACACGACCATGCACGTTCGCGTGCATACCGTTGGAACGAAGATGGACTGGCAGGCATCTCGGATCGTCATCAGAAGATCTGCTTTTCAGTCGCACTCTGGAACGGAAAGGACCCGATTCTAAAGGAGCGAATATTCGGTCTGACCGGCAATGAAGGCAATCACGGTGAAGACGTTAAAGAGCTGTATTATTATCTCGACTCAACGCCGACACACTCTTACATGAAGTTCCTCTACAAGTATCCGCAGTCGGAATATCCATATTTGCAGCTTATCGAAGAAAACCGGAATCGTGGAAAAAACCAGGGTGAGTTCGAGTTGATGGAAACCGGCATATTTAATGACAACCGATATTTCGATGTGATTGTCGAGTATGCAAAGGCTGACGTTGAGGACATCTTGATAAAGATCACAGTTGCGAACCGCGGCGTTGAAGCAGCCGACATCAACGTGCTGCCTACCATTTGGTTTCGCAATACGTGGACATGGGATGGGACAAGTGCTGATTGCGGATTGCGAATAGGGGAGCGCGGAGTGATCGAGCTTGAAGGCGACGGCTATGGCAAGCGATGGCTTTATTGCGATGGTTCGCCGGAATTATTGTTCACGGAAAATGAGACGAATAACGAAAAACTTTTCAGTGGCGAAAACGCCTCTCCGTTTGTAAAAGACGCTATCAACGAATATGTGGTAAGCGGAAATAAGGAAGCTGTGAACCCCGCGAATGAAGGAACAAAGGCTGCGGCAAACTACAGGGTAAGTGTTCCGGCTCAGTCGGAAATCAGCGTGCGGCTTAGACTATCGGACAGGGAATTTTCATACAAAGAGGCGAAGGCCGCAAAGGAGCGTTCTAAAGGTGCAGAAAAAGCCTTCGAAGCATTCGACGATATTCGCCTCAGTCGGAAAAAAGAGGCCGACGAATTTTACGCGGGTATTATTCCCGCAGACTTGTCGGACGATGCAAAAAATGTTCAGCGTCAGGCATTTGCGGGAATGCTCTGGTCAAAGCAGTTTTATCATTACGTCGTAAAAGTCTGGCTCGCGGGCGATGACGGGTTGCCAACTCCGCCGGATTCGCGAAAAGATGGCCGAAACAGCGACTGGCCGCATCTTTACAACGCGGACATCATCTCGATGCCTGACAAATGGGAGTATCCGTGGTACGCGGCGTGGGACCTTGCGTTTCACTGCATACCGCTTGCCCTTGTCGATTCGGAATTTGCCAAAGAGCAACTCTTGCTGATGCTGCGCGAGTGGTACATGCACCCGAACGGGCAGATCCCCGCCTATGAATGGGCCTACGGCGACGTAAATCCGCCGGTTCACGCCTGGGCGGCGATGCGCGTCTATCAAATAGAAAAGAAGCGACGCGGCGGTGTCGGCGATCGCAAATTCCTTGCCCGCGTTTTTCAGAAGCTGATGCTGAATTTCACATGGTGGGTAAACCGCAAGGACGCCGAAGGGTTAAATGTTTTCGAGGGCGGATTTCTCGGTCTGGACAACATTGGCGTTTTCGACCGTTCTCAAGCGCTTCCGACCGGCGGCAAACTTGCCCAATCCGACGGAACGAGCTGGATGGCAATGTACTGTCTGAATATGTTGGCGATCGCTCTTGAGCTGGCCGCCGAAGATGACACCTACGAAGATGTCGCAAGCAAATTCTGGGAACATTTTCTCTACATTTCCGGCGCGATGAACAATCTCGGTCAGGAAGGCATTTCGCTGTGGGACGAGGAAGACGGGTTTTATTACGACGTTTTACATCTTCACGGTCAGGGCAACAAGCCTTTGAAGGTTCGTTCTATGGTTGGCCTGATACCGCTCTTTGCGGTCGGCACGATCGAGCCGGATGTGCTCAATAAGCTGCCGAATTTCAAACGCCGCCTCCATTGGTTTATCGAAAACCGGCCCGACCTTATCGGAAACGTCTCTTGTATGAAGACGCCGGGTGACGGAGAGCGTCGGCTGCTTGCGGTTGCCTTCCGCGAACGCCTCCAAAAGGTTCTGAACGTGATGCTCGATGAGAGCGAATTCCTTTCACCTTATGGGATAAGGGCTGTGTCGCGTTATCACAAGGACAATCCTTATGTTCTGCACGTCAACGGCGATGAGCACCGTGTAGATTACGAACCGGGCGAATCTTCAAGCGGCCTGTTCGGCGGCAATTCGAATTGGCGGGGGCCGATCTGGTTTCCGGTCAATTATCTGCTTATCGAATCGCTGCAAAAGTTTCATCATTATTACGGTGACGAACTGAAAGTCGAATGCCCGACGGGTTCCGGAAACATGATGAATCTTTGGGAGGTTTCCCAGGAATTATCGCGACGCCTTTCGAGCATTTTTCTGCGAAACGAAGACGGAAAACGACCGGTGTTCTCGAATAATGAAAAGCTGCAGAACGATCCGAATTTCCGCGACCATGTTCTTTTTTATGAATATTTTCACGGCGATGACGGCTCAGGCGTCGGTGCAAGCCACCAGACCGGATGGACGGGCCTTGTCGCCAAGCTGCTTCAGCAAAGCGGTGAATGACATAACTCAATGTATCTGGCGATTTGTCGGAATAAAGCGAGGTGGATATCTGATCTAACGGACGTAGATCAAAGGCCGAGAAATAATATGAAACGCATTTACAGTTACTATCTTGAACAAACTCCCGTCAATCGCAGAACAAGAATGAACCGCTCAGCTGTCATTTTAGCCGGCGGCGAAGGGTCAAGACTGAAATCGCTGACGCGGTCGATAATTGGAGATGAACGGCCAAAACAGTTTTGTCCAATAATCGGCGAAAAGTCGTTGCTTGATGCTACCCGCAGCCGTGTTGGCACTTCGTTTGAATCGTCGAATATCTATTTCAGCTTGACGAGAAAGCACGAAAAATATTTCGAATTGCCGCTTTGGGATATAGCTAAGAGAAATCGTGTGGTCCAACCGGAGAATAAGGGAACTGCGCCCGCGATCCTCTACAGCCTCATGCGTATAGCGAAGACTTCGCCGGATGCGTCCGTTGCATTCTTTCCGTCTGACCACTACTTCTCAGATGACAATGCTTTTATGAAGAACGTCGATACGGCATTCGTGGCAGCGGAGCTTAACCCAGGATCTGTGGTTCTACTCGGCATTGAGCCGGACAAGGCTGAAACCTCCTACGGGTGGATCGAACCTGCTCATTCATTCTTTGGTGACCTTTCCGGTTCGGTTAGCCGCGTAAATCGTTTTTGGGAAAAGCCCTCCTTTCGCTCCGCCCGAAAATTAATGCGGCAGGGATGTCTTTGGAACAGTTTCGTAATGGTAGGCCACGTCGAAGCGTTTATCGCTATGTTCAAGCGTAATCTGCCGAAAATGACCCGTATGTTCGAGGCGGCCGCGTCATCATTCGGTACGGCCTCGGAGTACGGAGCGATCAGATCTTTGTACGAATGGATACCGGAAACAAACTTTTCGAGCGCAGTGCTCGAAAGATCGGCGGACGAGCTTTTGGTAATGCGGGTCGGAAATGTCGGTTGGAGTGACCTCGGGGAACCGCAGCGGGTAGTCGGAACATTGACGAATCTTGGAATTCAGACCGAATGGATGCGGGCATTGGCCGCATAAGCGGGTTAGACGCAGCTACTCCGCGTCTCTGTCCTAAAAAAATATTATGAAAGCGATTGCAGTAAAACCCGGAATAAAGAATTCGGCACACCTTTTGGAAATGCCAAAGCCATCCATAAATGAGATCGCGGAAGGTCGAGGGGTTCTTGTCAAGGTTCTGCGTGTCGGCGTCGATGGCACTGATAAGGAGATAAACAACGCCGAATATGGCGCGGCCCCGGCGGGAAACGATTTTCTTGTGATCGGGCACGAAGGCTTCGGCGTTGTCGAAGAGGTCGGAACGAACGTTCGTGATCTTGAAAAGGGCGATTATGTCGTAGCGACAGTGAGGCGGCCCGGAACCAGCATTTACGACCTGATCGGCACAAACGACATGACAACCGACGACACCTATTTCGAACGCGGGATCAGTCTGAGGCATGGCTACCTTTCGGAATACTACGTGGACGATGCCGAGTTCATCGTAAAGGTTCCGCGCGGGCTCAAGGAAGTCGGGGTACTCCTTGAGCCTATGACAGTCGTGCAAAAGGGAGTCACTCAGGCATTCGAGATACAGCGGCGGCTCCGTGTATGGAAACCGAAGCGGGCGGCCGTTATGGGAGCAGGGACGATCGGCCTTTTGGCAACTCTTGTTTTTCGGCTGCGTGGAATGGAAGTCGTGACATTCGGCCGCACACCGAAACCGTATCTCAATTCCGATCTGATCGAAGACCTCGGCGCCGCGTACGTTTCAACCGAAGATATTTCCGTGCCGGATTACGCCAAACGGAACGGCGGCTTCGACATCATTTTTGAAGCAACCGGATTTTCGCCAATTGTTTTCGACGCCATGCAGGCTCTAGCCAAAAACGGCGTGCTTGTATTGTCGAGCGTTACCGGCGGCGACCGGATGGTTGAAGTTCCCGCAGACAAGATCAATCTCGATTTTGTTCTCGGCAACAAGGTTATGGTCGGAACCGTCAATGCTAATCGCGAGTATTTCGAAAGCGGGGCGAAAGATATGGCGCAGGCCGTTTTGGAATACGGCGATTGGCTTTCAAGGCTGCTGACCCATCCTGTAAAGGGCCTTGAGAATTTCGATGCCCTTTTTGAGCATCTTAACAATTCCGGCAATGCGATCAAGGTGTTTTGCGTGGTTTAGCTTACACAGAATTTGACAGCAATTAACTCCCACAAATCCCTTCTTTTCAAGTCAAATCGAAACAAAATCGTAATATTGTTACAAAAATTGTCACTAACTGTAATCCACCATACAGAAGTCACGTATGATAATCATTATTATCGTTCCGTTCGTCTTTATTTGTCGTACGTTCGAGACGTTAGGTTTAAGTCTAGTACCGGTTTTATAACTCGGGAGGCTGTCTGACGGGCTTGGTATTAGCGTATTTTTACGTTGATTTTTTTGAATTTTCGCCCGGAGGGAGACCGAACCAGCTGCCTGCCCGATCAGGAAGTAACTTCGATCGAAACGACCTTTGTTTCGGCGGGTTTGTGGAACACCAGGCGAATTGGGATTTATCCTTGATAAGAATTGCATTACCTGGAGAAGCATATGTCTTTAAACAAGATAACAAAAATAATTCTGGCTATGAGTTTACTACTTGCCTTCACTGCTGCCGGCAGTGTGGCGGTTAGTGCCGAAGGCGAAGTGCAGCAGTATAAACCAAGGCGTTGTCAGGATCCTGATTACGACCGCAACGCCCTGGACGAGGAGCGTACGTCCGGCGATTGTTCGGGAACAGTGCCCACGCCTGAGCCGGTTTCGATACTGCTTTTCAGTGCCGGGCTTGCCGGGGTTGGCTTCGCCGCCCGCCGGCGTTTGCGTCGGTCTGAGTAGAAAGGTTTCTTTCGTTCACGGTTCAACTTTAAGGAACAAAAGCCGTATTGTTGCTCTTGAGTAACATACGGCTTGTTTTCGTTTTTTCCTGTAGCATCAAATAAATGACGGCCTTTGAACACCGGATCGCATCAGCCTGGAAGCCGCTGCTTGTTAGCGGGGCCCTGGCTTTTACGTATTCGACCGTACTCTGGAAACTCGGCTACGATTGGTGGACGGATGATAACTATTCACACGGCCTGCTGGTTCCTTTTGTTGTCGGCTATATAGTTTGGTACGGGTTTGACCGATTACGGGGAGCAACCTCGGATCGGGGTGCATTATTGGGGCTTTTCCTTATCATTGGTGCGGCGTTGATGCTGCTTGTCGGTACGATGGCGGCGGTGTTGTTCGCCCAGCGATTGTCGCTTTTGATCATGGCGGCTGGTGTGTTGGTGTATTTCTTTGGCACAGGCCTCGTGAAAAGACTTGCGCTTCTTTTTCTTCTCCTTCTTCTGTCGATTCCGATCCCTCAACTGTTCTTTAACAAGATCGCATTTCCGCTTCAACTCTTGGCGTCCAGGGTTGCCGACGACGGCATCAGGTTTCTCGGCATCCCGGTGGACCGGAAGGGAAACGTACTTGAGATAGTGCCGGCAGGCTCGACTGACATTGTGCGCCTTGAGGTTGTCGAGGCCTGCAGCGGTATTCGATCGCTGATGACACTCATCACGCTTGCGTTGATACTTGGCTATTTTACGAGCGAACGGCGGCAGCGATATGCGGACGGCCTGTTTGGTTTTTTCACCGACCGTGATGTTCAGAGGACCGTGTTTCTAATGGTTGCGGCGGTCCCGGTCGCGTTGGTGACGAATGCCGCGCGCGTGATTACAACTGGTTTGTTAGCTTACTATTTCGGAGAAGAAACCGTTAACGGATTCTGGCATGACATTTCGGGTTCTGTCGTTTTTTTGAGTGCACTCGTTATATTATTCGGATTGAATTTCTTCATAAAGGGATGGTTCGGCGGCTCGAACATTGCTGGGTCCGAGCCTATGAGCTTTGTCGCTGCAATCAGGAAAGGACCGGTCTCCGTCAGAAAAACGGTGACTGTTTTCCTTGCGGTTGTTTTTTGCGGCGTATTCGTAAACTGGTTTCAATATCGCGGCGAAGTACACGTTGCTCGAAAACCGCTAAACGAAATACCACGCCAACTAGGGTCGTGGGAGCAGCGAAATGAGGACATTAGATTCGATCCGGAAACCGAAAAGGTGCTCAGGGCAAGCGATTATGTCATGCGCGATTATTACGGGCCCGGCAAACGGCTTAATCTTTACGTTGGCTACTATGCGTCTCAGCGTTCGGGGGCAACCTACCATAGCCCGCTGAGCTGCCTGCCCGGCACCGGATGGGAAATGGTCGATCCCGAACTTGTCGAGGTCTCGACACCCGGCGGACATCATCTAACGGTCAATCAGTATGTCGTACAGCGAGGGGAACACAAGGAGTATTTGATCTATTGGTATCAGGGACGCGGCAGGACCGCGGCCAGCGAGTATGTGGACAGGTTTTATACCAGCTATGACAGCCTGACCATGCGGCGTTCGGACGGCGGTATGGTCAGGATAATGACGCCGTTTGGCAAGGACCCGGCCCGTTCGCTTGCGTCGGCGATGGACCTTACTTCGCACGTGGCGGACAATATTGGTCAATTTTTGCCGGATTAAGGCGTCAGAGAACGATTTTCCTAGAATTTTGTATGCTTTCGTACTAACTTATAGTGACATCGTCTAATGTGAACCGAAAAAAACCGCAGACTGGCGGAAACGTTAATTATGAGTGTCGAATTTAGGCAAAGAAGCGCGGGTGAGTACCTGAAAATGCTAAAGAACCGGAAGTGGCTGATACTGCTCCCGGCAGTCGCTGTCTTTACCTCGGTATTTTGGGTCGTCCGCGGACTTCCCAGCCACTATGTCTCGACTACTTTTCTGACGCTCACCCCACCCGCTATCTCCGAAAAAGTGGCTCCTTCGCTAACGGACGATGATCTTTCACAGCGTTTGCAGGCGATAAATCAGTCGGTCCTCAGCCGATCGTCGCTTGAGCCGATGCTCGAGAAATTCGATCTGTACGCGGCGGACAAGGCAGCGGGTGTTCCGGTCGAACGCATTGTTGACCGCATGCATGACAACATCGCGGTAGTTCCCGAAAAGGCAGATAACGAAAAAGTCGTGGGTTTTAGGATCAGCTTTCGAGACCGCTCACCCGAAACGGCACGTGACGTTACGGCCGAATTGGCCGGAAAATACGTCACCGCGCAGACTGTCGAATCCACGCTCAGTGCAGAAACGACGCGGGAATTTATCAATAATCAACTCGACCAGGCAAAGACCAACATGGATGCCCTCGAAAAAGAGCGGCTGAATATCATGATGCGCAACGTCGAAACGCTGCCTGAATCTGCCCAGGGCCTGATCGCACAACTCGAAGGCTTGCGCCAGCGCGAGGCGACCATATCAAAGGATAAGGAATCACTGGTGAACGAGAAGGGGCGAGTTCAGGAAGGTATTCGGGCACTGAACAGCCAAATGCGCTTGATCGAAAATTTTGGCGAAAACGAGACGAAAGTGGCGGTTGAGCAGGCCTCCCGAATAGAAGATACGCCGGCGTATGCACAACTGGTCCAAAAGCGGGCCGAGCTGAGCGCAAAACTTGAGAACCTGAAAAAACGGTATCAAGAAAAGAACCCTGAGATCATTCAGGCCAGGACCGATATTAACAAGATAAATGAGGAGATCGAGAAACTGGCTAGCAATACGGAAAAACGTGTTTCGCAGGCGAATCAGGCCGGCACGCGCCGCGCCGAGCTTAACAAGCAGAATCTAGAGATCGAACGCGATAAGGCCGAAGGCCAGATAGCACAGATCGAGGACCAGTTAAAAATGAAGGAGGGCGACCTCGTACAAAACGCGGGCCAGATCTCAATGCTCGAATCTAAGATCAACTCGATCCCGAACGTGAAGGTAGCACTTGAAGGCGTCACCACCCAGCTTGAGCTTGCAAAATCGGCTTATGACGAGATCCTGAAAAAATATAATAACGCTCAGCAGCAGGTCGAGAGGGAAAGCAATGCCCAAGGCGAGTCGATTCGCGTGGTCGATCCGGCAAATCTTCCGCAGACGCCTGAAAATGCTTCGAAACGGCCCTTGTTTATCGGGCTCGGAGCTCTGGCTGGTCTTGGATTTGGTTTCTTCCTTGCGGCATTATTCGAAATTCCGCGTCTCATGACGATACAGAATATCGAGGACGCAAAGCATTATACCGGCCTCCCCGTGCTCGCGTCCGTACCCGAGCTGCTTTCGGACAAGGAAGTGGAATCCGGCCGCCGCAGGTATGCCCTAAAGGTTGCAGCCGGCTTTGCGGCGGCGGTCCTAAGCGTTCCGATACTGATAATCGTGCTGCAGATGTCGCGCATAATAGAAAGATTTAGTTAGAAAGGAGCGGGTCGAATCGAATCGACATTTTTGAATGTATAAAGAGTTTTTTAATTTAAACGACTATCCGTTCAGCTTAACGCCTGATCCGAAGTTCATCGTTTTTACCCCGAGCTACAATGAGCTTTTAGCAAGTTTGTATTACGGCATCGAGATGGCGAAGGGATTGATCGTGTTGACCGGCGAGGTTGGAACCGGTAAGTCAACCGCCCTTCGGTGGATAATTCGGCGACTGGATTCAAGCGTGCTGGCGGCCTACATCGTAAACCCGCATCTTTCGATCGAGGAGTTCTATCATCATATTACGGAGATGCTGGGCATTTCCGAGTGGTCGAACAAGACGGAGCTGCTTAATGAAATGTCGAAGATGCTGGAGGAGCGGCATCGGCGCGGCCTTCGGACGGTATTGATCGTCGATGAGGCCCACGAGCTATCGGATGAGGTGCTTGAGGAGATCAGGCTTTTGCTCAATTTTGAATCCGATAATGCAAAGCATTTGCAGATCGTTCTTACCGGCCAGCCGGAATTGAGGGAAACGCTGCGGCGGCCGAACCTCCGCCAATTGAAGCAGCGGATCGCACTTCGCTGCGTTATGCCCGCTCTTCAGAGCGTTAACGAGGTCAAGAGGTATATTACCGAACGCCTGTTTATTGCAGGGGCGCAGCAGCCGAATATTTTTTCGCCCTATGCTATTGATTACATTTTCCAGTGTTCCGAGGGCATTCCAAGGCTTATTAATAATCTCTGTGATAACTCGATGATCGCCGCCTATGCGGCCGGTGATCAGGTGATCGGCCGCAGTGTCGTCGAGGGAGTTGCCGAAAATCTGGATATGCTGCCGAGTCAGACGATCTTACCGAGCGATCGGCCCATCGAAGTTGTAGGATCCGCCCGCGTACTTACACCGGTCGGGCATGAAGAACTGTTAAGCGACCGAAGCCGCGTCAAGATGAAGTAGGAGCGTGGAAGCTCAAACTTAGCGAAATTGAGGATGAAGTTCTTAAAGACAATTCAGAAGAGGGAAAGCGAGAATCCGTCGCAAAGGGATGAAATGTCCGCGGCGGCCTCCGCTCTCGAGTCGACGTCCGAAAGCGACAATCAGCCGCCGGGACTGCTATCGATTCGCGAATTGCGGATCGGCGCCCCAAAGGTTGAAACGCCCGACAAAATTAGGGAGACAGACGGAAGAGCCGCCGGAAATGGGCTTCCCGCGTCTCGCCGGATTTCGGCAGTGGAGCCAGCCGCTCGAGAGGGAATTCCATCTATCCGTGAGATTACAGTAAACATCGAACGGGTCAATCCCCGTGTCGTCTCGATCACGCAGCCTCGGTCCCCGTACTGCGAAGAATACCGCAATTTGCGGACACAGGTTTTGCATAAAAGCAAAAAGCGAAAACTGCAGGCGATCGTCGTAGCGAGTGTCGGTCCGTCTGAAGGAAAATCCGTTACAGCGTTGAATCTTTCGTGGCTGTTTGCCCAAACCGACGGAGTTAGAGCGCTGATCATTGACAGCGACCTTCGACGCCCAAGTCTCTCGAATTATCTTGGGATCGAGACACCCGCGGGCCTGTCGGAAGTTTTAACCGGTGGTGCGTCGCTTATGGATTCCATCATACAGATTCAGCCTGCGGGGCTTTACATGCTGCCCGGCGGAACGGCACGAAGCGATGTTGCAGAGCTTATTTCGGGCCCGCGTTTTGCCGAAATATTAGACGAGGCCAGGTCGCATTTCGACTTCATAATTATTGATGCGCCCCCGCTCGGGATTTTTACCGATGCGTCGCTGCTGATAAATCTGGCTGATGGGGCCATGCTCGTGATCAAAGCCAACCAGACAAAGTATAAGGACGTTGACCGCATACTCGATTCGCTGCCCCGTGAGCGTATGCTTGGGACGATCCTGAACCAGTCGGAGGTGCCTTTGATGGACGAAAGTTATTACAACTACGGCTTCTACGACAGAAATGCGCCGGTCGAGGTTTGACGGAAAAGCTGAAATGAGGACGAAATTTAGCCCACGAACGGTCGGCCTGATTGCGGCCGATATCGCGATAATCTTTATCGCGATAGTAGTCGCCCTTTATTTGCGTCTTGGTTGGGAAGGGACCGCGTTTCAGATCATTGAAAACAATGCGCTGAACAAAGTTGCGCTTGCTGCGTCGGTTTGTATGAGCCTGATATACCTCTATGATCTCTATGACTATGGCGTTATGCACCATCGCCGCGAGATGCTGCTTCGCCTGATCCAGGCAACGGGCATCGCGTGGACACTCCTGGCCCTTCTATACTATATGGTTCCCCCGCTTATGATCGGCCGCGGAACTTTGATCTACTCGGTTGTTCTGACCCTTGCTTTTCTGCTCTTATGGCGCACCGCTATCCACTTTCTCACCGGACACCCCGACCTTGGCGAAAAAGTGTTGATACTTGGGGCGGGCAACGCGGCCGCGCTTACAGCGAATGTGGTTTACCAGCGCCGGGACGCGGGTTATCGGATTGCGGGCTTTGTAGCGGTACCGGGCGTTGAGAACGGCGACTCTCCACGTTCCAGATCGGAACTCGGTATGGCGGAGATCCTCGGCACCTCAGCGGAGCTTGAGAAGATCGTAACGGAAAAAAAGATCGACCGGATCGTCGTCGCACTTGCCCAGCGCCGGGGAAATTTCCCTACTGACTCACTTCTGAGAATGAGTCTCGAAAATATCGTGGACATCGAGGAGTGTTCTTCTTTTTACGAACGAGTGACCGGGCAAGTACACCTCGGAATGCTGCGGCCGTCGTGGCTGATCTTCTCCGGCCGGGTTCGCGATACCAGGCTGACGGTTGCTTTTCGTGAGATCGTCAACCGATGTCTCGCGTTTGTTGGCCTCGTTTCCTCGCTCCCTATCGCTCTTGTCACCGCCTTGATCATCAAGCTTGAATCCGAGGGTGGCGTCCTTTACCGCCAGCAGCGCGTCGGAAGGAACGGGGCCATCTTTGAGCTTCTCAAGTTCCGTTCAATGAAGCAGGACGCCGAGGCCGACGGTACGCCTGTTTGGGCCGCGTCCGACGACGACCGGGCTACCGCGTTCGGCAGGTTTATTCGAAAGGTTCGGATCGATGAGATACCGCAGTTTTGGAATATTCTAAAAGGCGAGATGAGTTTTATCGGGCCACGCCCGGAGCGTCCGCATTTTGTGGCCGAGTTGGCTGAACAGATACCGTTCTACGAACATCGGCATCTGGTTGCACCCGGATTGACCGGGTGGGCGCAGATCAAGTATCCGTACGGCGCATCGGTAAATGACGCCCGCGAGAAACTGCAGTACGATCTTTATTACATAAAGAACCAGTCGCTTGCCCTGGATGCGATTATTATTTTTGAGACCGTCAAGACCGTTCTTTTCGGAAAGGGAGGACGGTAAGTTGTATTTGATCCGAGAGGTTGAAATGAAAGTTCTGGCTTTATTAATGCGAATTTCACTACTGATTTCGATTTGCCTTCTGTTCGCGGGGTTCGCCGCGGCCCAAACGCCGGCAAATGATCCGCCTTCCGAGGAGGAGGCGGAACTGATCCCGTATTACAATAATTATTTGCGGGAATATCACCTTGGCCCGGAGGACGTTATTTCGGTTGACGTCTTCGGCGAATCCAACTATTCGAAAACAGGCATAGTTGTTCCGCCGACTGCGAGGATATCTTATCCGCTTATTAAAGGCGGCGTTTCCGTTGGCGGGAAGACGACTGAACAGGTGGCTGCCGAGATCAAAAAACACCTTGACGAATATATTATCGATCCCCAGGTTACCGTCACGCTCGATAAGGCGGGTTCGGCCCGTTTCGGGGTCTTAGGAAAGGTAGGAACGCCAGGCGTAAAAGTAATGAACCGGCGTTACAATGTCTATGAAGCGATCGCCGAAGCGGGCGGGATTGCGAAGGAAGGCGATCCAACGCGGATAGTGCTGCTGCGGATGAACGCCGAAGGAGTATTTACTCAAAAGGTCATTAACTATAAAGACCTTGGCAGAGGAAAGGGGAAAGTACCCTATCTTCTTCCCGGCGATCAGCTTATCGTTCCGGAGAAGAAGTGGAGCCTGACAAAGATACTCGACGCGGTTGGAAAGGCGAGCGCTATTCGCATTTTATTCGGATCGCCTATCTAGATGAAGCGGATTCTAGGACTGACTCTAATTCTGTCGGTTGTTGCGATGAGCTCAACGGCTCAGTGGCGTCGGCTTGAAAGCGGCGGCCTTGCCTGGCTCCACGCCATTCATTTCGCCGACGAACGTTACGGCTGGGCCGGCGGCGGGAACGGAACTCTGCTCTCGACATCGGACGGCGGCGTGACCTGGAGAAAAGAGGCATTCCCGGCGGCCGATTCGATCCGGGATATATTTTTCCTGGATCGGCTCAATGGTTGGATACTTTGCGGGCGCGATCGGCTTCGGCCGGATAAAGGCTCCAACCGGTCATATCTGATGCGAACCGCCAACGGTGGAGATAGTTGGACACCCGTTGAGTTTGCATTGTCCACCGAGGCGATGACGAGGTTTTTTTTCGCCAAAACCGGTGAAGGGTATTCGGTCGGGGAAGGCGGGATCATAACGGCGCTTGCCGTAGGTGAAAAGCCCGAGAAAAGATCGACGCTACCGGTGCATTTTCTGATTCTTGATGGCGTTGTCCTGAAACGGTCACGAGTTTTATTGGTCGGTGGTGGTGGGAGTATCATCTTGACCGACAACGGCGGTGCCAGTTGGCAGTTTGCAAAGTTTTCCGGAACCGGCCCGACCGCACGTCTAAATGCGGTTTCGTTCGTCGATGATCGAAGCGGTTTAGCTGTGGGGAACGACGGAACGGTACTTTCCTCGAAAGACGGGGGAAATGTTTGGCGGAAAGAAGTATCGAATACAACAGGAAACCTGCTTGACGTCCTGTTTTATGATCGAAAATCGGGTTATGCCGTTGGCGAAAATGGCATCATCCTTCGGACTTCTGACGACGGCGTAAGCTGGATACCCGAGCCGGGCGGGTCGAAACATCGGCTTGAACGCCTGGCACGTGCGGGAAACCGGATCTTTGCCGTTGGTTTTGGCGGTACTTTGATATCGCGTGATCTGTCTTAAATGGCAGACAGTGGTCGATCAAGCTTGGGAATGTTGAGATAAAACAAATGTGTGGGATTGTTGGCATTGTTGGCGACTATTCGCGTGAGGATTGCCTTTCGATCGTCGGGAGGATGAACGGTGCAATTGTTCATCGCGGCCCGGACGATGACGGAGCCTGGGCTGAAGACGGCTTCGGGTTTGGCATGCGCCGATTGAGTATAATCGACCTAGCTGGCGGAAAACAGCCGATCTGGGACGATGAGTCAGGCCGCGGGATCGTCTTTAACGGAGAGGTTTACAACTACAAGGCGTTGCGAAACAACCTCAGAGCAAACGGCGTTTCGGGGTGGAAGACGGAAAGTGATACCGAGGTGGTTTTGAAAAGCGTAGTCGATAAAGGCGAGGACGGGATTCGCGGATTCAACGGAATGTTCGCCATCGCCACCTGGGATAAACGAAACAAGAGTCTTCTTCTCGTACGCGACCGCATGGGCGTCAAACCGCTTTACTATTATTGGGATGGGAAAACGCTCCTCTTTGCCTCTGAGATCAAGGCTATTTTGGCCTCGGGCCTTGTCGAACGACGGATCGATAAGCAGTCGCTTTGGGACTACTTGACGTTTCGATACGTTCCGGGACCAAACTCTATCTGGCAAAACATACGAAAGCTGCCGCCGGGACATTTGCTTCGTCTTGAGGCTGGAGGCGAACCGCGTGAGATCAGATACTGGGAATGCGACGTTGTAAGCGATCTGGATCATCGCACTGAAAGCGATGTCGATGCCGAGTTTGCCGAGCTTTTTCTTGACGCCGTGGATCAACGTCTCGTCGCGTCGGATGTTCCGGTCGGCGTTTTTTTGAGCGGCGGCCTCGATTCCAGTGCTATTGCCGCAGCCGCTGTCGAACTTGGCCATAAGAATTTCCACACATTCTCCGTTGGATTTGCAGAAGGCGGCTATTACTCTGAGCTTGCGTTTGCCGAGCAGGTAGCAAAACACGTCGGAGCCCAGTATCATCAAGTCGTTCTCGATCAAAAGCAATTTTTGGATATGCTGCCCGAAATGGTTCACGCCACCGACGAACCGCTGGCCGATCTTTCGGCGATCTCGATCCTCGCCCTTTCCAGATTGGCCCGAAATGACGTTAAGGTCGTCTTGTCAGGTGAAGGGAGCGACGAGATATTGGCGGGCTATGATTTTGACCGGGCAGAAAAGGAATGGGACCGCGTTCGGTTGCTCCAGCGTTTTCCTAAGACCGCTTTGAAGATGGGTGCCACCTTCTCGCGGCTTGGTTCGGGCGCCCTTCAACGCCGGGCTGAGAAGATCGCGAATCTGCCCCTCGGAAGCTGGAATCGGCTCGGACTCCCCCACATAACCGGCAATTTTGATCAACGGGAAAAAGAAGCTCTCTGGCCCGGAGAAAGCTGGAAGGACAGCGCCCGAATTGTAGCCGGACAGTACGAAGCCGCCCGCTCCGCCGACCCGCTTCAGCAAATGTTGGCTGTCTATCAGAAGGATTGGCTCGTTGAAGACCTCTTGATGAAGGCCGACAAGGCCACGATGGCCGCCTCTCTCGAAGCTCGCACGCCGTTTCTCGATTACCGGTTGGTTGAGTGGGCCAATCGACAGCCGAATTCCGTTAAGGTGAGGCATAAGGGGCTCAATCACTACGAAACCAAGAGTGTCCTTCGACGTTTCTGTACAAAGCGTTTGCCGCGGACGATCATAGACCGGCCAAAGCGGGGTTTTCCCGATCCGGCAAATCTGTGGCTCGAAAACGGCTTGCATCCGTGGGCACATGATACGCTTTTGAATTCGAATAGTAAGGTCGGGGCCATCCTCGACAAGCCGGTCGTTGAGGGTGTGTTGGATGCCGCCAAAGCGGGAAAGGCCGGCGCGGCAAATCGTGTATGGTCATTGATTGTCTTGGAGTTATGGATGCAGACCTGGGAAGTAGTGATGTTCCTCTAGACGGGCGAGACACCCTTGAGCACGTTAATTGCTCCGGTTGCAAGTTTTTTTAGCGGACTGCCGGTAAAGAATTCCGCTGATTCGAGCTCGATCTTTTCCGCACCGAGCCCCAGTTTAAATTCCTGCAAACCCTTACTATGTTCGTCCGCCCCGCCGAAGTTAAACAATTCAACCCCTTCCGATTTTAAAAGGCAGGCGATCTCGTGAAACAGAAAATGCGACGAGCCGATGCCGCGACCCGGTTCACTCGTCCCCGAGCTTTGACTGTAGCCACCAGTCCGGCTTCTGGCAACGAGGATCGATGAATGGACCTCATCGCCGCCGACCGCCTGAAATAATTCGCCCGCACCGCATTCGAGAAATGCATTCACTTCGTCGAGTTTTATTGCGGACTCGATGGATTCCCCTTTGCCGCGGAGCCGTTCGAGTGACGCATTTGCCAACGCAACATGTATGGCCCGCGCGTCCGCGTCACTTGACCGCTGGACGGTCAGGCCGAAAGATCGGGCCTTTTTGATGAGACGGTGAGTCCTTCGGTTCGTTAGGGCCCACAGGTCCGGCTGACGTAGGTCAAGTCGGTATTCGCTCCGCCGCTTGTGCGAAACCCTATGTCTTTGTTCCGTTATCGTGGCTTCGGTTGAAGCAAAACTATCGGCGTTAAGGACCGAAATTCCCTGACTTCGACAGAATCCGAACAGGCCATTCCAAAACAGACCCTGGTCGGGCAAAAGAGGCAAAGAAGTTATCTCTATTCGGGAGTTAAGTTTGCCGCGTGTCAGAAAACCGAGGCAGCCGGTGACCGGGCCTTGTTCGGAGTCAAGCGTTATGGCGGACGGTTCGGCTCCCAAGCGTCTTCGAACTTCAAGATATTCAACGGTATAAAAAGGATTTTCCGGCGCCAGGTCTGAGAACGCCTGAACCGTTTCGGCTGGCGGATCGATCACGGCATTGAACTTCAGCGGCATTCGGTTAACCCTCGGTCTCAATGCCTTGTTCAAGCAAAAGCGCGTCAATAAGGAATTTCGCTGCCCAGTTCGGGTATTCGAACGCACAATAATCGCCGGAGACAGGGAAGGATCCTTTCACTGCCCCGCGAACGTCCAGCGGACCACGCAGGCTGACGGCCCGTCGGAGAAATTTGTTTGCGGCAAGGGCGGCGTCGCGATAACGCGTGTCGCCGGTGTCTCCGTACAACATCAGCCAACAGGCCGCGATCTGGGCGTTTCCTGTAAGACAAGTCCAATCGACTGTCCCATTCCATTCATGATCCAGCCTTCCAGGCAGATCACCGTCGGGCCGCATGGCATCAAGCAATGAATCGGCGGTTTTAAGCGACGCCGCCAGGTATTTTTCTTCGCGTGTATAGCGATATGCCTCGACCACGCCGCGAAGGACATAGCCCAGAGTGTGGGTCAGCGGGTGTTCCGGTTCAGACAAACAGCATTCACGGAACCAGCCGTTCGGCTCCTGAAGATTGAGTGCCCATTGAATGTTAGCGATAGCGGCTTCTGCGTACCCGCTTTCCGGCTCAAGTCTTGCTGCTTCAAAAAGGCCCCACGACACGTGCGTTTCATAAGCCTTATCGGTTGGTTCCGTAAAAGGCGAGCGGTGACTTCGCCAGCAGCCGTCATCATCCTGCGTCTCGACAAGCCAGTTCGCGGCCCGCCGCATCGGCTCGCGGTATTCATCGCCGAATTCTTCAGTTCCGCTTGCCAGGCCAAGCAGGATCTGGCCGGTATTGAATGTAACCGGGATCACGGGTTCGGCACCGATCACGCTGCCTTGAAAACCGCCGTCCGGAAACTGGATCGAGACAAGCCAGTTCAACATTCGTCTGGCACGCTCTAGTGTGTCGGCATCGTTCTTTTCGTTCGCGTAAGTTATCAGGGTGGGAACGATATAACCCGTCGTTTCAGGGTACGATGAGTTCCAACCAGTCAAGAGACTGTAGTCGCGGGCCACGCCACCGTCGGCCGAGAGGGAATTATCCTGGGCCCTTGCGATCCATTTTACAGTTGCATTTAAGACTGCGTCTATGCTGGGGTCCTGCGCCGGAACACCTCGCAGATCGCGCTCACGTTCGGCGATGGCCAAATCGGTCAACGCTTCCGGTTCCAGCACATTTCGAAGTGAGCGAAGGATCGTTCGAATCATTGGCAATTTATTTACGGTAGAGGCGAACGGGACGGCGCGATATCGCTTCAAAACTGAATCATATTGAATCGACTGACTTATTTTAATGTCCATGATAACTAAAAGTCAAAAACTTGCCGGTTCTTGTAAATAGGCACATTAACCCGCGATTTCCTTCAGAATGCCTACAAAATCTTGCGAAACTCGTTCCGCCGTAAACCGTTTTCGCACCTCCGTATGCCCCCAGCCCGACTGCCATTCACCCTCGCGGCGGCTCCTCAAGTCACTGATAAAGCCGCGTAATTTTGTTACTAGCTCGGCGGGATGGCTGGGATCTGCAACCACTCCACCAAGTTCGTTTATGAGCTTTGCGGCCGTACCCGAAGGCGTGATGCCGAAGACGGGCCGACCGGCTCCGATATAGTCGATAAGCTTGGAAGGGAGGAATACGCTTAGTTCAGCGGGAGCGTCGATGACCAGAAGGCCGTCGGCTTCAGACATTAGCCGCAGACTTTCTGAGTAATCCACACTGGGCCGAACGCGGACCAGCCCTTGCGGAAGTTTCTTTGAAAGAAATTGCACCTCATCGGCGTCCCCCGAGCCGATAAGTTCGAATACCACGTTTTCGAGAAACGCGGATTCTTTCGCGTCCAGGTCCTTTAACGCGGCTATGAGCGGAGAAGGGGTCCTATGTCCGTAGAAATTTCCAAGATAACGGATAGTGATAGGGCCGCTTGGCGATAAACTCGAGAATTGCGACGGATCAAAGCATTGCGGAAGCACACGGGCCTTACGTCGCAATTCCGGAGAATATTTGGAGTAAAACAGGTCAACCGTCTCGTCGGACGTAAATCCGAGAATATCGGCATTCTCAGCGACCGAGCGTTCCATCGCCGTGTTCAGGCTGTGGGTTTTTTCGTCAAAGCGGCTGAAAGGATTATCGGTCCACGGGTCGCTAAAATGGGCGAACCACGGAAGCCCGGTGTGGCCTTTCAGTTCGTTTCCGATCAGATGATCGGTGAAGGGTTGAGCAAAAGTTACGAGAACGTCCGGTTGGAAGCCGCCATGCTTCAGGAAAGCATCGACGGAATCAAGCACATCCTCCCTCCATTTGCCATAGGCGTCAGGGGCAAGATTCCTCCGGTTCCAAAGATCGCGGTAAAACCTGTGTGCAAACCGGTCTATGGTGCGGTCAAGGCCGCCTGTCCGGACCGGCACGCGGACACAATCATATAAGTTTTCCTCCGCATCCGGCTCGATCGTTCGATCTATCCGTGCGGCGGGTTCGTCGGCGCAAAACATGACGGTCGAAGCATCCGCATGTTTAAGCAGGCGCGCGACCTGGATCGAACGCGGGTAGGCGAGCGGAGGATATGCAAGCGAGATCGCTAGTATATTCATCTACGTTTTACTTTATTGCCTTTTGATCAAGATCGAACAGTGCCGGTGCCTTTTGATCCGGCCCCTTCCATATTGATGTTAGAATACGAATAATTGCCGGTGTTTACCCGATTCTGGTTTGAAAATGGCAAAAAAGACTGTGTTTACAGTGTCAATTACGGTATCTGCCGCCTATTAGCACTATTAAATCATATTTAGATGAGCCGAAGGATCATAAAATCTGACTCAGCCAGTTTGAGGCCGGTTGGCGAAAAAGACCGCAAAAAAACCGGCCCCCGCACCTCGATAAGATCGAGGAAAGGTGACGGTGCGTCGAAAAATTCCACCTTCAAAAACGCCTCGGAACCGGTCCCAATTGGAGACGATGCCACCCAAATACCAACATTTTCTAAAGTGACAGAGCCGGTTGAAAGCCGTGACGAATATCCTTCGGCCTCTGTTTTCGTTCCCTCCGCCGCCAAGCCTCGCAGCGGTACGGAAAGCGCGGTGAAGGAAAATGCCGTCCGGATCTCGAATGACAATTGGTTTGCAAGAAACGGGCACAATGTCACATATGCGGGAATTTTTCTTTTCACGCTCGTATTATATTTTCGTCCCTACGAACTGATTCCCGCACTCGCAGGTTTTCACTCGATCGCGCTTATTATCGCGGTTGCGACTTTGCTGGTATACTTGCCGACCCAATTTACGCTCGAGGGCACTTTCACAGCCCTGCCGATCGAAATAAAGTGCGTCCTGTTTATAACTTTCTGGGCCGCTCTGACCATTCCGATCGCTAAAGATCCCGGGCTTGCATGGTCCACGTTTAATGACACCTTCATAAAAGTCGTATTGATGTTTATCGTGATGGTAAACACGCTGCGAACCGTGAAACGGATAAAGGCCCTTATGTGGCTCGGCATCGGCGTCGGCCTGATGCTGAGCTGGCAGGCCCTTGAACTATATCAACGCGGCGAGTTCAAAACCGAAGGCTATCGAGTCAGTGTGGATTTCGGCGGGATGTTCGGAAATCCGAACGATATGTCGATCCATTTGGTCATGTTTATCCCGATCGCTGTTTGCCTGGGTGCCGCCGCCAAAAACTGGCTGCTCAAGATCCTCTTTTTCGCATGTGCCGTTGTCATGGTGGCGGGAAGTTTCGTCACTCAATCGCGAGGAGGGTTTCTCGGCATAATCGCTGTCGCGGCCGTTTTGGTATGGAAATTGGGCCGCAGTCAGCGTTTCAAAGCGATGCTGATAGCCGGGATAGTCGGCCTGACAACCATTTTGCTCGCACCCGGAAACTACGGACTCCGTATTTTGTCGATCTTTATCCCTTCGCTCGATCCGGTGGGTTCTTCCGATCAGCGAACGGAATTATTGATCCGATCTGTCCTCGTAACCCTTCGAAATCCGCTTGGTATCGGTATCGGTAATTTTGAAATTGTTGGTACACATAACTTGGGTACGCATAACGCTTTTACTCAGGTGTCGTCGGAGCTTGGTTGGCTGGCATTCGCGGCATATCTGATAATTTTGTTAAGTCCGATACGAAAACTCGATCTAATGGAGCGACAGCTTTTTAAGAAAGGAGACAATTCCTGGCTCTATTACGTGTCGATCGGCGTCCAGGCGAGCATTGCGGGCTACTTTGTCTCCAGCTTTTTTAGTTCGGTCGCTTACAATTGGTATGTTTACTATCCGGTCGCGTACGCGATTGGCCTGAGGCGTATTTACCAGATCGGGCAAGAAGGGTTGTTCGAGCTGCACATAGAAGAAACGGTCCGCGGCGATCTGGAGGTTCAGCACGTTTAGCATGAGTATGGCCTTGATCGGACAGATACTGTTTTTCCTTTGCACCGCACTGATCCTGTATGTGTATCTTGGCTATCCGATACTTGTCTTTTTGCTGAGCCGTCTTCGGCCAAATACTGTTGTCAAGGATAAGATCGAGCCGAGTATAAGTATAATTATTACAGCATATAACGAGGAACGCGCTTTACGAGGAAAGTTGGAGAATACGCTGCTGATCGAATATTCAAAGGAAAAGCTAGAAGTCATCGTTGCCTCCGACTGTTCCTCGGACGCGACAGACGAGATCGTGCGCGAGTTTGCGGGTCGCGGTGTGAAATTAGTGCGTCAGGCACATCGCGGCGGCAAGACTTCCGCCCAAAATTTGGCGGTTGAACGCGCTAAAGGTGAGATCATTCTTTTTTCGGACGCGACGTCGATGTACCGGCCGGACGTAGTTCGTGAGATAGTACCTAACTTCGCCGACGCATCCGTCGGATGCGTTGCTGGAAAATTGATCTACGTGGATCATGCCGATACCGGTGTCGGTGACGGAGCGAAGTCGTATTGGGGTTACGAAACATGGTTAAAATCCAGCGAAAGTATTGCATGCTCCCTGATCGGCGTTTCGGGGTGCCTTTACGCAGTGCGGCGGGAAAATTATATACCGATGTACCCCGAGGCGTGTTCGGATTTTCTGATAGCGACCCTTATTTTCAAGCAGGGGTTGCGCACAGTTTATGAGCCGAACGCGGTTTGCACTGAAGAGACGAATCGAAAAACTGATAAGGAAATGAAAATGCGCATACGCGTCACCTCGCAGACATTTACCGATCTTTGGCGGAACAAGGAAATGCTGAACCCTTTCCGCAGCGGTTTTTATGCGGTCGAGCTTTTGTCTCATAAAGCGCTGCGTTACAGCGTTCCGCTGTTTTTGATCGGACTATTTATTTCGTCCGGGCTGCTGGCTTTTAATTCGACTTTGTTTCTGTTGATCTTTGCATTGCAGGGCTTGTTTTATCTAGGGGCTCTTGCGGCGTGGGTGCTTGAATCGTTCGGGGTCAAGGCCGGGTTTGCCGGTATCCCGCTATACTTCGTGCTTACAAATATCGCCTCGGTGGCGGGATTTTTTCAGTTCCTGCGAGGCGAGCGATATGCCGCGTGGGAGCCGATTCGCGATTCGGGATAGTGTTTTCAGATGTCCAACGGTTTAAGAAAAACCAGCTCGCTCACAAACCAAAGCGCGTGGATACTGTTCGCCAAGGTGATCGGATTTGCCTTGAACACCATGCTGCCGTTGTTGGTGGTGCGCTATTTGAGCCAGGAGAACGTCGGAGTTTACCGGCAGGCCTTTTTGGTCGCTTCCAATATGGTCCTTGTATTGCCGCTCGGTTTTTCGATGAGCGCGTATTACTTTCTGAACAGAGATCCGGACAAACATCCCGCCACCGTTGCGAATATTCTCATTTTCAATTTTGCGATGGGAGCGATCGCCTTTCTGGTCCTCGTCCTTTTTCCTCAAATTCTCGGAGCCACTTTTCAGAGTGCAGAACTGACCAGACTTGCTCCCTGGATCGGCGTTTTGATCTGGCTTTGGATCTTTTCCGGATTTCTCGAAACCGCCGCACTATCACTGCAAGAAGCCAAACTCGCGGCGGTTTTTATAGTGCTTTCACAACTCCTGAAAACGGGACTGATGATCGTCGCCGTGCTAATTTACCAGACAGTCGATTCGCTGATCTACGCGACGGTTTTGCTGTTCGCCCTTCAATCAGCCGTCCTGGTCGCATATCTTAACCGCCGCTTTCCACGGTTTTGGATGAGTTTCGATCTGCCGTTTTTCCGAAGGCAGATGGCTTACGCACTGCCGTTCGGCCTGTCGCTCCTTCTTTATGTCGGACAGACCGACATTCATAATTATTTCGTCAGCCACAGCTTTACCGCCGCGGAATTTGCCATTTATTCGGTCGGGTGTTTCCAATTGCCGTTAATTGCGATGCTGTATGAGTCGGTCGGTGCGGTGATGATCCCTCGCATGAGCCAGATGCAGGACGAAGGTAAAAAACGCGAAATGCTGGAAATGACTGTGAATGCGACTCAGAAACTCGCTTTTTTCTATTTTCCTCTTTTCGGATATTTGATGATAGTGGCAGGTGTGTTCATAACCACACTCTTTACAAAGGAATACGCGGCAAGCACGGCTATTTTTCGTGTAAATCTCTTTGCATTGCCACTTTTTAGCCTTGTGGTCGACCCGATCCTGCGTGCTTATCCGGCCGCAGGCAGGTTGTTGCTAAAGGTGCGGGTTGGCATCATTATCGCGCTCGTCGGCATTTTTTGGTTTGGCCTTGGACGATTCGGGCTGATCGAAATGATCTCGATCGTCGTAGGAGCAATACTTATTGAAAAGCTGATCTCGGCCGGCATCTCGGCACGGATGTTGGAGGTAATGCCAGCTGATATAGGGCTTCTTAAAACGATCGGAAAGCTCGCCCTGGCCGCTATCGCGGCGTCCGCGATCCTTCTCGGCGTTTACATGGCGACAGCTGAACGCCTGATTGCGGCTTGCCTGGCGTTCAGCACTCGTATTCTGTCCGCCGTTGAATTGGAAAAAGGATCCGACTTTCTTGGCGGAAGTTTATTTTTGGCGATCTGTCTCACGATCTACGGCGCAAGCTATCTAATAGCGGTGAACTGGCTCGGGGCGATCGAGCCGGGCGACAAGGAAAAACTTTTCAGGCTGATCGGACGCTTTTTGCCATGGCGGACCGTCGAAACAAAGGCAGCCTAACTTCAAATGTGCGGGATAACCGGGTTTATTGCAAAGGATAGAGACGCTGCAACAGATATGCGGGCCGAACTGCTTGGGCGCATGTGCGAAAGCATCGTCTATCGTGGTCCCGACGAGCAGGGCACGCTTGTTCGCGGCCGCGCCGCGTTGGGGATGCGGCGGCTTTCGATAATTGATATCAAAACCGGCCAGCAGCCGATCTTTACCGAGGACGGAAATCTTGCGATCGTCTTCAACGGAGAGATATACAATTTTCAGGAAGTGCGAAAAGAACTGATGGCCCTTGGCCATAAGTTCAAAACAAACTCTGATACCGAGGTCATCGTTCACGCATTTGAAGAGTTTGGGGAAGCGTGCGTTCAGAAACTGCGCGGCATGTTTGCGTTTGCGATCTGGAATTTTCGCGACGAATCTTTATTCATCGCCCGCGACCGCGTCGGCAAAAAGCCGCTTTATTACACTTTGACGGACAACGGTGAATTCGTTTTTGGGTCGGAACTGAAAACGCTGCTTGTTCACGGCGGGCTGAAAAGGGAAGTCGACCTCGCCGCACTGGATGCTTACTTGACATTCGGCTATGTGCCGGAGGAATTCTGCATTCTAAAAAACGTAAAAAAGCTATTACCCGGCCATTTTCTCAATTTCCGCAGTGGAGATGTAACCACCAAACAATACTGGGATTTCGATCTGTCGAAGGTGAAAGAGGCACGGCCCGAGGCCGAGTGGGCCGAACTGCTTCGTGAAAAGATAGAAGAAGCGGTTAAGATCAGGTTGATCTCAGAGGTTCCGCTCGGAGCTTTTCTATCCGGCGGCGTCGATTCCTCCACCATCGTTGGACTGATAAGTCGGCTTTCCGAAAGGCCCGTCAAGACGTTCTCGATCGGCTTTCACGAGGATAGTTTTGACGAGCTAAAGTACGCGAGAATAGCTGCCCGTCATTTTCACACCGACCATCAAGAGTTCGTTGTTACCCCGGACCTGTTTGACCTGATCGGAGAGATCGTCACACATTTTGACGAACCGTTTGCCGACCAATCGGCCCTTCCAACCTATCTATTGTCTAAAATGGCCCGCGATCACGTAACGGTTGTACTCTCCGGTGACGGAGGCGATGAGCTGTTCGGCGGATACAGCCGGTATGTTATTGACCGGCAGCGAAATAAATTTGCTGCTATTCCGCGCGTTATTCGTCAGCAAATTTTACGGAAGCTGAGTTCGGCAATGCCGCACGGCGGCCGAGGCAAAAACTATCTTTATAATATTTCCCTTGATCCGCTCGAACGCTATATTGACAGTGTTTCCGCCTTTAATACGCCCCGAAAAGCGAACCTGTACTCGCCAGACTTGGCCGCCGGGTTGAACGGGGACGGATCGGCGGCCGCGTCAGTTTTCAAGCGGTATGGTGAAAGTCTATCGCCTCACGATCCGGTCGCCCGGTTGTTGTATCTGGACAGTAAAACCTATCTGCCGGGTGACATCTTGACCAAAGTCGATAGGATGACGATGGCAAATTCGCTTGAAGCCCGCGTGCCGCTGCTCGATCATGAACTGATCGAACTCGTGGCCCAAATGCCTTCGAACCTCAAAATGAAAGGTGTCGAAACAAAATATATTCTCAAGAAGGCGATGGAGGGCATCGTCCCGGATGAGATCCTTTACCGGGAAAAGCAAGGGTTCGGCGTGCCCATCGGCGATTGGATAAATGATCAGCTTCGTGATCGGATAAACGATGACCTCGCTGAAAGGCGCACCGTCCAGCGTGGCTATTTTGACAGCTCATATGTCAAGACTTTGCTCACTGAACATGCCGCCGGGCGTCGCGATAACTCAAACGCGCTCTGGATGTTGTGGATGCTGGAACTTTGGTTCCGTCGGTACATTGATGTTTGAAAATGGTTTCTGTGAAGAAGAACGTCCTACATTTGATCCCGAGCTTTCACCAGGGAGGTTCCGAACGGCAGGCCATTCAGTTGGCTTGCCTTTTGCGCGATGAGGGTTCGTATAACATCAGCCTTGCGTGCCTCGACCAAAGCGGTATTTTACTCGATGAGGTCAAGGGCAAGGGGTTCGAGGATGTGCCGGAATTTCCACTTACCTCGTTCTACGACGCGAATATGATCCGGCAGTTGAAGAAATTCGTGCGACTTCTTAAACGGGAACGCATCGACGTTGTTCAGACCCATGATTTCTATTCGAATATCTTCGGAATGACCGGCGCTAAGCTTGCCCGCGTGCCAATGCGTATCGCCGCAAAACGTGAAACAGGGATGCGTTCATCGACTCAGCGATTTATCGAGCGAAGAGCGTTTAGTTTCGCCGATACTATTGTAGTGAATTCCGAAAAAGTGAAAGGGTATCTAGTTGGATCCGGCGTTCCGGGTCGAAAGTGTGAGGTGATATACAATGGCCTCGACCGCGGTCGTTTTGAGGTCGATCTTGCGGATCGGGTAACGCTCTTGGGTGAATTCGGGCTTCCAAAAACTCTGCGATTCGTAACCATTCTGGCAAACCTTCGAGACCGAGTAAAAAACCACCATATGTTCCTTCGGGCCGCCGCAATGGTGGCTGAAGAGGTTAAGGACGCAGGTTTTGTCCTGGCGGGTGAAGGTGAGTTATTGGATGAAATGAAGCGTGAGGCTGACGGCCTCGGCATTGGTGATCGGGTCTTTTTCCTGGGACGATGCACCCGGGTTCCCGAGCTTTTGGCCGCGTCGGACATCGGCGTATTAACGTCGGAATCGGAAGGCTTCTCAAATTCCATCATCGAGTATATGGCGGCCGGGAAACCTGTGGTCGCTACGAATGTGGGCGGGGCGGCCGAGGCGGTCGCGAATGGCGAAACTGGTTTTTTGGTGGCATCGAACGATCATAAGGCGTTGGCCGAGAGGTTGTGTATATTGCTAAGAGACCCCGCCAATTCCAGGAAAATGGGCCTGGCCGGAAAAGCTCGTGTCACGGAAAAGTTTTCGACGGAAACTCAGCTAAGAAAGACCCTTGCCATTTATGATCGGCTCGCTGCGCGGGGAGAGGGGAGTCGCTGATGGCGGGCGGGAACATAAAAATGAAGATCGCCCAGCTTGGCCCAGTCCCGCCGCCGCATGGCGGAGTCTCAACAAATATGATGGCGATACACGAAGCTTTGCTTCGCCAGGGACATGATTCGGTCGTCATTGACGTAATCAACCGGCGCGGAACACAAAATGCCGCGAATATTCTAAAACCGCATTCGGCGGCCGGACTTTTCCGCCTTTTGTTAACGCTCGAATGCGACATTGTGCATTATCACGCAGGCGGCGATTTTAACGCAAAGCTCGCGTTGCTGACCTTTTTCTGCGGCCTGCTGCCGGGCCGTAAATCGGTTCTGACATTTCATTCGGGCGGATATGCTCGCGATTCGGCGGCGTCCGCACAACCGTTCTCGCTGCGCGGTTTCGCATTGCGATCGATAGATCGTCTGATCGGTGTGAACGACCAAATAATAGAAATGTTTCTGGCCTTTGGTGTGCCAGGTGACCGAACACGAAAGATCCTTCCCTTCGAATTGAAAAAGCCCGATCGCACGGTCGATATTCCTGAAGAATTGGATCGGTTTGCAAAAAGCGTCGATCCGCTGCTTCTGTCGATCGGGGCACTTGAGCCGGAATACCTGAATTGTTTTCTGATCGAATCAATGCCTGCCGTGCTCGAACGCTGGCCGAACGCAGGTCTGCTAATTGCGGGTTCAGGCAGCCTTGAATCTGAGTTGAAACAAAAGATCGCGGCCAACGGCCTGACCAGCCGCGTGATGCTTGCGGGGAACATCGAACACGGTATTCTTCTTCATATTATTGATCGGGCTGACGCAGTCCTTCGGATCACGGAATACGACGGCGACGCGATCTCCGTACGGGAAGCGATATTTCTGGGCAAACCTGTCGTTGCCACGGACAACGGAATGCGCCCTGCCGGGGTGCATTTGATATCGACGCCGGCTGTACCGGATGAATTTGTCATCGTTCTTTGCGAGGCTTTGGCAGATAAGCGCGGTCGCCCGTCCGAACCAAATGGTGACGGCAGCAACGCGGAAAAAGTGATCGAGGTTTATCGCGAATTGATCAGCGGATGATCTCAAAACTCAAAAAACTGAAAGGCCGAAGCCTGGCTGAACTTGTCGATCGCTGCCGGCAAAAGGCCAGTGCCATGGCCGAACGGGCCGGCGTGTCGCTCGACGTACGCCCGGTTTCGGACGCGGCATTTTTGAGATCATTTGGGCCGGACATTGCGACAGGCGAACAACTTGCGGAGTATTTCCGAGAGCGGAAAAATGGGACCTTTTATCCTTCGTTCACCGACAAAGAAACAACGATATCAGCCTTACGGAAACGCTTTCCCGATGAAGAGAGCCGCATTATCGCTCAGGCCGACCGCCTTTGCGAGGGCAAATTCGATCTTCTAGGTTATACCGGCCTTGGTTTCGGCTCGCCCGTACCCGACTGGCATTTTGAACCGCTCTCGCACAAGCGTACGCCCCTAAAACACTGGTCAAAGATAGACGAGCTTGATGCCGCACGAAGCGGTGACAAAAAGATCGTTTGGGAGTTGAACCGTCACCAATATTTCACGCAACTTGGCCAGGCGTACTGGCTGACAGGTGATGAAAGATACACAAAAGTATTTCTCTCGCACATCGAAGACTGGGTCGAGAAGAATCCGCCGAAAATCGGTGTGAATTGGATGTCCAGTCTTGAGGCTGGATTTCGGTCCATTTCCTGGATTTGGGCGATAAGCTTTTTCATTAGCTCGCCGCTGTTCCGGCCCGAAATTTTTCTGAAGGTACTCAAATGCCTTTATCTTAACGGGCGGCACCTTGAAAATTACCTTTCGACTTACAGTAGCCCTAATACTCACCTAACGGGCGAAGCACTCGGCCTCTACTTTCTTGGCACCTTTTGTGAAGATATGGACGACGCCGCGCGCTGGAAAGAGAAGGGTTATCGAATTTTGCTCGAAGCTCTCGATTTTCAGGTACGTGCGGACGGCGGATATGTCGAACAGGCGACGCAGTATCACCGATACACGGTTGATTTCTATTTAAGCCTTTTTATTATTCGACGGGCCGAAGGTGCATCGATCGATAAAAGGCACTCGCAAAAACTTAGGGAGATGCTTAAATTTCTCATTTACGCAGCCCAACCGAATGGCGAAACACCGTTGACAGGTGACGACGACGGCGGGCGGCTGCATTTCCTTGATGGAGGAGCGTTTGCCGATTTTCGGTCCACGTTGGCGGTCGGGGCCGCGCTGTTGGGTGATTCCGAACTAAAATTCGCTGCTGGCCGGGCGTGCCTCGAGATGTTATGGCTAACCGGCCCGGAAGGCCTTGCGGCATTTGATTCCATCGATCCAGAGCCGCCGATCGAAACAGCGCGCGGGTTTGAACAAAGCGGTGTTTACTCTCTTCGCGACCGATGGGCGCACGACGCGAATTTCATCTTGATCGACTGCGGCCCTCACGGTTTTTTGAACGGCGGCCATGCACACGCGGACGCTCTCGGGTTTGTAATGTCTGTAAAGGGAACGCCGATTTTTGCGGATTCGGGAACATATATTTACACGGCTGACCCGAAAATGAGAGATCACTTTCGCTCCTCTGGGGCTCATAACTGCGTGACAGTAAACGGCCGATCATCTTCGGTCATGGGCGGCCCTTTCTCGTGGAGTTCGGTCGCGAACGCCGAATTGTTGGAGTGGAAAACGGACGAAAAAGGTGTCGTTTTTCGCGGCACTCATGACGGCTTCGAAAAGTTCGGCGTCGGTTACGAACGCGAGATCCGCTTTGCATTCAGCGGAGAAACCCTTGTAATTGATAAGATAAGGACAAAAGCGGCTAACTCATTCGAGGTCAATTTCATCCTTTCACCAGGGATCGAAGCCGAATCGATCGGGCCGATGAGTGTTGCATTGCGGTCAAAAGCAGGAAATCACGAGCTATTGGCTATTGATACCAATTTAGGTGATAACCCCGCATGTGACGGCTGGCTGATCGAAAAAACAGAGATCTCCCCGCGATACGGCAGGCTTGTGGAAACGACAAAGCTGACCCTGGCGGTCACGTCAGATCAGGATTTTCAGATCGTAAACACGTTCCGGCCGATTACGGCATGATTTAACTCTATGTGCGGTATTAACGGCATTGTTTATTCCAAAAATAGCGGCAGGACCGTGGACGCGGACCTCCTTGTCCGGATGCGCGATGTGATCGAACACCGCGGGCCCGACGGTGCCGGAATTTTTGTAGATAATAATATCGGGCTTGGGCACCGGAGGCTTTCGATAGTTGATCTCGCGACAGGCGGCCAGCCGATGTTCAACCAGGACCGCTCGTGCGTGATCGTCTATAACGGCGAAGTTTATAACCATGCCGATCATCGCGGCGAATTGATCGAACGAGGTTATGTTTACGATTCGACATCGGACACCGAAACGATCCTTCATCTTTACGAAGAGTTTGGTGCCGATTGCGTTCACAAACTGCGCGGAATGTTTGCGTTTGCAATTTGGGACAAGCGAAAGAACGAACTCTTCATCGCCCGCGACCGTTTCGGGGTAAAGCCGCTTTATTATTTTCACGATCAGGACGGGAGTCTTTTTTTTGCCTCTGAGATAAAGGCCCTGCTTGAGGCAGGTGCAGTAAAGCCGCGGTTGAATTATTCCGTCCTGCCCGATCAACTCGCCAACCACGGTACGACTCGCGATGAAACCCTTTTCGAAGACATCCGCCGCCTTCTTCCGGGGCATTTTCTTAAATGGAAGGATGGCGAGATGCGGATCGGGAAATATTGGGACATCGAATTCGAACCGAAAGGATCCGGTTTGAGCGATCAGGACGCCGTCGAGGAGTGGCATGAGTTGTTTCGAGAATCGGTCAGGCTCAGACTGATGTCGGATGTCCCGCTCGGCATGTTTCTTTCCGGCGGCATCGATTCATCGGCGATCGCAGCGGTTATGTCTCAGATGGCCGACGGGCCGGTCAAAACCTTCTCGGTCGGATTCAAGGAACGCGAGGCAAACGAGTTTGAGTTTGCCCGCCTTATTGCGTCGAAATTTAAGACGGACCATCACGAGATCACCATCACGCCGGATCAGTTTTTCTCGGAGTTGCCAAACCTTGTCTGGCACGAAGACGAACCGCTCGGGTTCGAGGCCTCTGTCCCACTGTATTTTGTCTCGAAACTCGCGCAGGAGCATGTAAAAGTAGTGTTGACTGGTGAAGGCAGCGATGAAACACTTGCCGGTTACGGACGGTATCGAAAAGCTTTGACTTTGCTTGATTACGGAGAAAAGTACGAAGCGATGACTCCGCAGGTGCTTCGCGGCGTCGTACGTTCCGGCGTCGCGGCCCTGCCCAAAGCTCTAAACAGAAAACTGAAGCGTACATTTCTTTCGCTCGACGCGGATATCGAAAACATCTATTTTGATAACTTTTCTATCTTCGGCAAAAAAAGACAGGCCGATTTGTTTACGGCGGAAACGGCGGCAAGGATCGCGGAAAGGAATCCTTACACCGGCCTTCACCGTTGGCTTGGCGAAACCGATGCTGAAACCTTACTCGACAAGCTGCTTTACATAGATACGAAAACTTATCTGCACGAACTGCTGATGAAACAGGACCAGATGTCAATGGCCGCGTCCATCGAAAGCAGGGTTCCGTTTCTCGATCATAAGCTCGTCGAATTTACGGCGAAACTGCCTGAGCGAATGAAACTGCGCGGCCGGGACACGAAATGGATATTACGCCAAGCTACAAAGGACCTGCTGCCGCCTGAAATTCTGAACCGCCCGAAAATGGGTTTTCCGGTCCCGCTCGGCGATTGGCTCCGCGGAAAATACAGGCACGTTGTAGATGAGTACGTGTTAAGCGAACGAAGCCTCGCTCGAGGGATCTTCGAAGAAAAGGCATTGAGGGATCTGGTTGCCGAACACGACCGTGGAGACGCACATTCGCCAAGGCTGTTTCGGCTGATAAATCTTGAGATCTGGCATCGTATTTTTATCGACGGCGAAGGACGAGGGGGAATCGATGCTTTTGGCTGAGCGTGCAAAGACCGAATCTATGTCTCCAGCCGAAGCCCTACGCGGCCGCGATATCGTGTGCTTCAGCCATGACTGGAGCGGCGATCCGCTCTCAAAAACACACTTGATGCGGATCCTGGCAAGGGACAACCGCATCCTCTGGGTTAACGCTATCGCGAATCGCATGCCGACGACATCAAAGAAAGACCTGTCGCGGATCGTTAGAAAATTGGCTGCCTTTACTGAGCCTGTCCGCGAGGTTGAGCCTAATATATTTGTTCTGAACCCGCTCGCGTTGCCGGCTTACGGAAGTAACGCGGTCCGTCAATTCAACGTTCGGCTCCTTCGTTCTCAGGTGCGAAAGGCGATGCGCCGGCTATCGTTCGACAGGCCGGTCAACGTGGTGTTCAACCCCGCGGCCGGATTGCTTGCGGGCAAGTTGGGTGAGGCCGGGATCATCTATTATTGTGTCGATGAATACACAGCCTTCACGGGTGCCTCGAAGGGTTTGAAAGAGATCGAGCAAAACCTGTTTAGGACGGCCGATGTTGTTATCGTATCGGCCGAAAAACTGCTTGAATCAAAAAAGCATTATAATAAAAATACATTTCTGGTCCGGCACGGCACCGATTGGGCACATTTCCGGACTGCCATAGACGACGGTACGAATGTTCCGCCTGAGGTCGCTGCCCTGCCAAAACCCGTTATCGGTTTTCACGGGCTTTTGGCCGACTGGGTCGATTACGAGTTGATAAAAAAGCTCGCCGAACGATTTTCCGGTGGATCAGTGGTGTTGGTTGGCAAGATCGCAGTCGATGCCGAACAGAAGGTAAAACTGCTCGAAGGCATCGGCAACGTACATTTCATTGGCCGCAAGCCATACGCGGAGCTGCCGGGCTATTGTAAGGGCTTCGATGTTGCGATCAATCCGTTTATTATCAATGAGTTAACTCTCGCGGCAAATCCGTTGAAGGTGCGCGAATATCTCGCTGCGGGGCTAATGACGGTTTCAACCGACATCCCCGAAGTGCGGGTCCTGGATAATTGCCTCGTCGCGGCGGACCACGATGAATTTTTGGACCTTGTCGATGAGGCCCTTTGTTCATCAAAACCGCGAACGGAAATTTCCGATGCCATAAAACACGAAAGCTGGGATGCAAGGGTTGAAGAGTTGAGGGAAATTATTGCGAAAGCAAACGGCAAAGTGGCGTAGGCGAACGGTCGCGATCCTGGCGGCAGCCTTATTTTTTGCAATCTGGGTCGCGGTTGCACCGCTTATCGCCGACTATCTAGTCGTTGAAAAGCCATTGGAAAAAGCCGATGCGATCGTTATCCTCAGCGGAGCAGCCGATTATGCTCAGCGGGCTCGGGGTGGGGCTGCCGCTTTTCACAACGGTATTGCACAGACGGTACTCATCACAAACGACAACCAACGGGGCGGTTGGGATGACAAAGAGAAGGGAAATCCGTATTTTGTTGAGCGAATGCAGCGGACGTTGATGGAACAGGGTGTTCCGGCGGAGTCGATCGAGATACTGCCTGGAAATGTTTACAGCACAATGGATGAAGCTGATCTCGTAACGAGGACTGCAGGTGAACGCGGGTATCGCGGTTTGCTCATCGTAACATCGGATTTTCATTCAAGACGGGCGTTGTGGACCTTTGAGCAGGCGGTGCAAAAGAACAACGCCCGCCTGGATGTGGGTCTGATGCCCGCCCCGGCCGGGTCACGATACCCCGATCGCTACACCTGGTGGCTTACCCCGCGAGGCTGGCGTTCCGTAGCGGCCGAATACGTGAAGTTCGGATGGTATTGGTTGTATTACTGATGTTGACGGAAACATATCTATGATCGGTAGTACAACAAAAGCGATGACGCAGAATGATGTCGCCGCCCGGCATGAACAGGAGGTCAGCCGCGGTGAACGGTTCGAATTCGGGAAGAATTGGGCCGCGTTCCTTGGCATGCTCGACGAAGGACGCATCCAACAAGCCGAACATTCGTTGGCTGAAATGCTCGGCGTTGACGATCTAAAAGGCCGGACGTTTCTCGACATCGGTTCGGGCAGCGGGCTTTTTTCGCTTGCGGCACGACGGCTTGGGGCAAAGGTCTTCTCGTTCGATTTCGATACAAATTCAGTGGCCTGCACGCGCGAACTTCGACGACGGTATTTTGCGGACGACCCTGATTGGGCCGTTGATCAGGGCTCGGTGTTGGACGACGATTACATCGCATCGCTCGGCAAGTTCGACGTAGTTTATTCGTGGGGCGTACTCCATCATACCGGTGAGATGTGGAAGGCCCTCGAAAACGCAGGCGGTCGCGTCGCCGATGGCGGACTTTTGTTCATTGCGATCTATAACGACACCGGATCACAGGCCGATCGTTGGCGTGCGATAAAATCAACCTACTGCAAGCTGCCGAAGATACTGAAAGCACCATTCGCGGTATTGGTTTCGATGCCCGATGAGACAAAGCGTCTCTTAAGTTCTTTGATGAAAGGGAAGCCGCTCGGCTACTTTGAGCATTGGCGAAACTATCGAAACGCACGCGGAATGAACCGATGGCACGACATTATCGATTGGGTCGGCGGCTACCCATATGAGGTAGCAGGCCCGTCGGCCCTTTTTGATTTTTTCAAAGCCCGCGGTTTTGAGGTGACGGCAATGAAATGCGACAACGTAGGCCTTGGCTGCAATGAGATGGTCTTTCGATTGACCGACAGTTAGAAAGGTCTTTTTCTCTTTTCCTCTTATTCCTTTCGTGCCGGGGTTTCTTTCGTAGCTCCCGAAAATGAAATGAGCAGGACCGAGAAGGGAATGGTCCTATGTTAAACAAGAACGAGTTTTGGAGTTAAACGATCTGAAATTTCAAAATTTGAAATAAGGGTTATGCGATGAACCGTAATTTGGGAACATCCGATTTTCTCCAATTTGGGCAAACATTCATTGCTCACTAATGCACGAATATCGGCCCTTTCGATTGAGTTTGCCGATGCGGCATCCGGGTTAAAATAAATATGCTGTTAACAGTGGTCGCCGGTGCACGGCCAAATTTTATGAAGATATCGCCGGTAATACAGGCGATCAAGCGGGCCCAGGCGGCTGGACGGCCGGTGGAATACCGTCTTGTTCACACGGGACAGCATTTCGACCAAAAGATGAGCGGCGAGTTTTTCACCCAGCTTGGCATACCCGAACCCGACATCAATCTCGAGTGCGGCGGCGGCACCCAGGCCGAGCAAACAGCGGCTGTCATGGTCAGCTTCGAAGCCGAACTTGAAAAACACCGGCCTGATGTTGTCCTCGTGGTCGGTGACGTAACTTCGACGATGGCATGTGCCATAACGGCCAAGAAAATGTGCGTTCCGGCGGTTCATGTCGAGGCCGGCATCCGCTCAGGCGATATGACGATGCCGGAAGAGATAAACCGCATTGTCACCGACTCAATTTGTGATCATTTTTTTACGACCACGGTCCATGCGGGCGACTATTTGCGAAGGTCGGGCATTGGCGACGATCGTATTCATTTTGTCGGCAATACGATGATCGATACGCTTTACTCAAATCTCGGCCGGCTGAAAAAGCCGGCTTTATGGGACTCGATCGGGCTCAAAAACGGCGGCTATTTTCTTTTGACCCTGCACCGGCCGGCCAACGTGGACGATCCGGCAAAGCTGGTCGAATATCTCGATGCGATTCTGGCCGGGACCCAGGATAACCGCATCATCTTTCCGGTCCATCCTCGGACGCGAAAGACCCTGGAGGCCCTGAATTTCGACGACAAGCGCTTGATTCAGTCCGATTCGCTGGGTTATCTGGAATTCATCTACCTGCTAAAGTTCGCAAAGGCCGTAATTACCGACTCGGGCGGGATCACAGAAGAAGCGACCGTTCTTGATATTCCGTGTATGACGCTACGCGATTCGACCGAACGGCCCGAAACAGTTGAGATCGGAACGAACGAACTTGTCGGGACAAACCCTGAAGACCTTGGGCCGTATCTTCAAAAGCTTGCGGGCGGGTCATGGAAGAAAGGCACCGTTCCAGAACTCTGGGACGGGAGAACCGCCGAGAGGATCGTCGAGGTTTTGCTGAGATTGTATGCCGGAGAAAACGATTCTTGAATTCGCGGCAAACCGGTTTGGCCGTTAAGGCCACGAATGCCTAGGCGGGAAGTTATCGATCAAATCGGGGGGTGGCTTGTGATAAGAGTGAGAATATTCATCGACCTATTTGCCGCGGCAATTCTGATCGCAGCGGGCTTTTGCACCGTGGCGTGTTTAGGTTATGTGTCTGGCACGAATCTCGAATTTGGCGACAAAACCATCACCGTTAGAAAGGGCGGCGACTTTCAGGCGGCTCTTGACAAGGCGGTTCCGGGCGACACGATCATTCTTGAGGCCGGAGCCACATTCAAGGGTGCCTTCAAGTTACCAAAGAAGTCGGGTGACGAATTTATCACCGTCCGTTCCTCCGCCGAAGCTCAGGTTCCTGTGGCCGGTGTACGTCTTGATCCAGCGAAAACCGGCAAGAATCTTCCAACTCTCGTCTCCGATGTTAAGGGTGAACCGGTAATTGCGGCGGCTGACGGTGCCCACCATTTTCGATTCGTGGGTATCGAGTTCGGCCCGACTATCGAAGGCCTATACGACATAATCCAGATCGGTACCGGCCAGGAAAAGACCGTTGAAGCGTTGCCGCACCATATCGAATTTGACCGCGTGTGGATCCACGGAAGCAAAACCGAAGGGCAGCGTCGCGGAATCGCCGCAAACGGCCGTCACATAAAGGTAATAAACAGTTACATTTCCGACATCAAGAAAAAGGGCGACGAAAGCCAGGGCATCGCCGCATGGGCGACCGACGGCCCGATCGAGATCACAAATAACTACATCGAAGCCGCCGCGGAGAATATTCTTTTTGGCGGAGCCGGATCGTATTTGAAACTCGTTCCCACCGATTGCGTTGTCGATTCAAATCACTTCAACAAACCGGTCGAATGGCGAAAGGAAGAGTGGGTCGTCAAGAACCTGTTTGAGATAAAGAATGGCAAACGAATAAAGGTCACGAATAATTTGATGACCAACAATTGGGCAATGGGGCAGGACGGGAATGCGATCCTGTTTACCACAAGGGCCGACAATGGCGACGCGACGGTCATCGACGAGATAGAATTTTCCGGCAACATAGTCCGAGGTACCGGCGGCGGAATGAACATATTAGGCGGCGAAGGCTCGGGCGGACATCGCCTTACCGTTCGCAACAATATTTTCGACGATATCGACGGTCAAAAATGGGGCGGAGGCGGGCATTTTATGAAGGTGACCGACTGGGATGGGCTGATAATCGAAAACAATACGGTCATTCAGAAAAACAACATTTCAGTTGCCTACGGTGAACCAGTACTGGGTTTTGTCTTTCGCAACAACATAATCTTTGAGAACGAATACGGCTTTCACGGTGACAGTGTCGGGTCGGGCCAGCGTGCGATCGACAAATTTTTTCCCGGCGGAAGTGTTGCGTCAAACATCATCATTGGGGGCAGCAGCACGCTCTACAAAGAGCCGAATATCTTTCTCGCGTCGTTCGACCGGATCGGCTTCGAACCAAACAAGACCGGCGATTACCGGCTCAAGCCGGACAGCCCGTATCTGATGGCGGGCTTTGAACGAAAACGCATCGGCGCCGATCTCGTAGTTGAAAAAGTCGGCAAAGGACCGCGCTAGTCGCGATAGTTGGCTTGAGGTAACTAAGGTTGACACGTTTACTCGAGAGCACATATGATCGGCCACAAGTCCCATCTCGACCGCAGGAGGTGTAAACTATGCCACTTCAAGTCTGGCTGCTCAATCCGTTTAAGATAGTTTATCCATGGCCGGAACTAAGGCTCCTTGTTGAAGGGTTCATGCGGCCCGTAGTCGCGGAGCGCGATAAGGCTCACAAACACAAGCTCGTTTCGGTAATGGCTCTGAGCCGTTATACAAAGCCGTCTGTCGGAGCTCACGACCTTGCGTGTTATGTTGTTCCCGTCAAGAACTTTGGCTTTGGCGGCGTTCATTTTGGAAAGGAGCTCGGCGGACGACCCGACAGCGGTGGCTTGACCGTGCATAAGGGTAAACAGGTTTGCTCGGAGGTTTATCTTGGTGAGGAGATCGTCCAAAGCTCCGTAGCCAAATTTATCAGCGTGGAACGCATGACGAACCCGGAAAAGGGTGTCTATGTAAAGGAACGTTGGGAGCCGAGTTACGTCGCGCGGCTGATTTATCATGAGTTATTGCACAACGTTACGCCCCAATGGAGTGAGGAAACCCTTCATGGAAAAAAGGGCGTTAGCATAGGGAAGGAAGGGCCGGCAAGAAGCGCGCCTCAATCCGGTAAGGACATCGAGATCCTTGCTACACACATGGATACCGCCGGTAACACCCAGTGGACAGGCGGCTTCGATGTCTGAAAGGACTGGTGTTCCTAACAGTATTGTTAGTCGTTGCTTTTTACGCGAAATGGCGGTCTGAGTTATCACCTCTAGCCCCGGCGGGGCAATACTCAATGAGAACGGTGCAACCCTCAACCTTTCCGAAATGAACATCCGTGGTAGCACTACGGAAATTCTTAATGTTGTACCTGTGAATCTTCTTGTCGGTGGAGGAGTAGCGACGATCGGAACCGACCTTGCTCCGACGACGACTAATATCACTCGTCCGCTTATCTACAATAACAGCGCCGTTGGAGGCGGTGGCGGAATCGGTAACGTAGGTACTGGATTAAACGTTTTAGGCGCAGTAACGAACGTAACGAATTCGACGGTGGCGTTCAATGCGGCGGGCTCTTTGGTAGACGCGGCCGTAGCCGGCGGTATTCTAAATGCGGCAGGAACTTTCTCTCTAACCAACGCTACGGTGGCTCACAACCGGGCCCTGCTTCTAGGTGGCGGGATCGTTAATGTTGTCGGAGTTTCGCCAAAAGGTACATTTACTCTGAGAAACACGATCGTCGCAAAGAACACCGACCTGTTGGGATTGGATCTGCTTTTTCCCGACACAGCGGGTTTGTTCAATTCGGTTGGCAACAACATGATCGGAAACAATGGCATCCCAGGATTGACCGTTGACCTCAGTGCGAACGTCACTCTATTTGGCGGGATCCCATCGGGTGCGACCGTGGATATTGTCGGATCGATACAGGTGGGTTTTCTTGAGGTAGATCCGCTATTGGGTGCGCTTCAAAATAATGGTGGCTGCACCGACGATGGTGCTGCTGCCAAGCAGTCCAGCTGTCGACCGAGCCAACAATTGTATCAACTTAGGCACATGTCCAACCTTTAATCCCACGGATTCAGTGCTGAGCTCAGATCAGCGCGGATCTCCTTTCGTTCGACGCTTCGATGGCGATAACAATTCGGTCGCGACGGTCGATATCGGCGCCGCTGAACGCCAGGGAGCTCCTACTGCAGCACTGGCTTCGATTGCGGGAAGAGTTGTTGACACGAATGGTCGAGGACTTGGCCGCGCCACCGTGCGGCTATTCGATGGGGTAGGCAAACCACGAGTAGTACTTACGAGCCCTTTTGGCTACTTCGCTTTTGAGGGTTTACGGTCCGGTCAAGCTTACGTGCTGCAAACCACGCGGCGTCCCTATAGGTTCGATCCTCTTGTTGTTAGCTTGGTCTCCAACGTTACCGATGTCGCACTCGTCGCCTCTCTTGACGAATAAACCCCGTCGCTCCACTTTTCTATTTCAGGCGCTGCGTCCGATTTGTCACCGAAAGGGTGGGTGTTGCTTATGTCTCGATCGTTGAATCGCGCCGAGGTTCTCGGGTCTAACGTACAAGGCAGAGTTTCAACCATAAAGGCGTCATCAGACAGGCGTTGGTGGTCGATGAACAGATCGACGGGTTAATTTTTCAACCAGGCCGACCAACTTTGGCAAACTTGACACCCAATCGGTTGGTTTGTAGTCTAACTTAGAAAGTTCGCTTTGGGCACCCGTAGCTCAGCTGGATAGAGTACTTGACTACGAATCAAGGGGTCGCATGTTCGAATCATGCCGGGTGTACCATCTTAACTCTAATAAACGCAATACTTTAGAAACTAATAAGGGCTAGCCATTTCGCTTGCCCTTATCGGTTTGTGTGCCTATTGTGTGCCAATGCCTGAATTTAAGTCCCAAACATCAGTTTTTCTAGTTGATCGCTCGCGTCTCTTTGCATACTCGGCAATACGTGCGAGTAGGTGTCTAGCGTCAACACAATCGAGGCGTGTCCTAGACGTTCCGACACGATCTTGGGATTGATTCCCTTCGATAGGAGCAGCGTGGCCGTAGTATGCCGCAGGTCATAAAGTCGGATCGCGGTTAGACCCGCCTTAACTAATAGCGGTTTGAAATGCCGATTCCGTAGATTCTTCGAATCCAGTGGAGTTCCCAATTCTGTCGCGAACACCAAGTCGAGATTTTCGTAGCTGCTACCTAACTTGATTCTAGCTTCTAACTGAACCCGCCGATAATTCTTGAGTTCACGCATTAGGGAATCGGAAAGCGTGATCCGGCGACGGCTTCTAGTCGTTTTAGGCTCAGTAAACAGATAGCCACCCGTCGAACGGTGAACCAGGGCACGCCTAACGGACAACTCGTGATTCTCGAAGTCTACATCTTTCCATTGAAGGCCAAGGTATTCTTCAGGCCGCATGCCGGTTTCGAGAGCTAGGAGAAATAGGCAATACCATTTAGTGCCTTGGGCCCCGAGAAGAAATTTTGCGGTCTCGTCCGGAGTGAAACACCGCATTTCCCGCCTTTCCTGTCTCGGTAGATCACAAAGTCCACATGGATTCTGAACGAGCATCTTCAGCTTTACCGCGTGTTTTAGAGCTGAAGAAAGAACCGTGTGAGCATAGCGGATCGTTCGAGCCGATAAGCCGGAATCCAGCATCTCACGATAGACCTTTTGGATTTCGTGCGTCTCCAAGTCGCAAAGCCTTCTGTTTTGCAGTTTTGGCTTTATATACAGCTCAATTATTGAGCAATAACTATCATAGGTACTCTCCCGCAATCGCGGTTTTGCCGTATCGGCAAGCCATCGGTCCAGAAAGTCGCCAAGATGAATCGAAGCCGGTTCAACAAAAATGCCTAGATCCTTCTCTCGGAGTTTTGCAACGAGATACTTTTCAGCGTCTTTCTTCTTTCCGTGAATGGTCTTATTGAAGTACTTTCGCTTCCCGCTCGCATCACGCCCTATGAAAATCCGAACGGTGAAAGTGCCTGCGTTCCGTCTGATTATTTGTCCGGCCATATAAGTTTGATTCCTTTTGAAGACTCAATTACCAACTGCCTTTTATTCTATCGCATACGCTAGTTTCTATCAAGCCTATATCATATCGTTTGCGATAGATTTATGGCTATAATATTATTGAGAATATGTCGCTACTCAACACCAAGGAAGCCGCGAAAATACTCAGTGTTTCGCCGGTTCGCGTTCGTCAGCTAATACAAGATGAAAAACTCAAAGCAAAACGAATCGGCCGGGATTATGTAATCGAAGAAAAAGATCTCGCAGCCGTTCAGACATACGGTAAAGCCGGAAGGCCAAAAAAACCGGATTAGGTCCTATCCAGCTTCAGATATTGCCTATATTCGGCAGCCTCGTTCTCGATTGTCCTTAGTTGATCCTCGCCCGTTCTCATGCGGATATATTCCTTTGCCTCTTCTTCAGTGAAAGCTATGGACCGTAGGGCCGCATCCTTCGCTTCAAGTAAATCAACCGCAAGCAAATACTCTCCTATCTGTTCTACGAAGTTCGTCCTAAGCCCTAGTTCACTATTGATTACTGCCCAAGAGTCTGTGGCTCGCACGTATAAATAGGCCCAAAGCTTAAGCTGGTTTTCTGTCGGGCTCTCGTGCTTCGAATCTGATTTATCAATCAGTTTTTCAAGATGCTGCTCAAGTACAATATCGAAACACATTACGTATCCTAGACGAATCACTATGTTGCAAAGCCTTATCTGATTTATCTCGGTCAGTAGCTCGCAAAAGTCTGTCTGCGTATAGCTGATTTGCGGACTCGCATTCTTGATCGCAAGAGCTTCGCTTTCGTCGTCACGGCCCAGGGCATGGTCCGCAAGGGCAAGTCTTTGCAGCAACGTCAAATTCTCATAGTTACGTCGTAAACCCTTTGTGTTCATTGCTTCACCCTCAGAGTCAATTCCAAAGCTTCCAACCTCTTCTCTAGTTCGCCAACCTTCAAAGCCTCGATAAAACCATGTGCAATCGAAACAAAGAGCCGCGAACGAGCTATCGAGTTATCCAACACGAGCGATTCAAGCAATGCGTAATTCAGAACTGCGAATACACCGTCCATTGATCTAACGTCCGCCGGTATCATCGAAGCATCTGCATTATGCGGTTTCTTGGTCGCTAAACCGCCGTTTCGGCGTGCTAAAGCCCGTTCGCGGCCCTTCGTGGCATCGTGCATAAAGCAATAGCCGCTAGAGCCTGCAAACGCTTTGCATTGTTCGCCCTTCGTGTTTTTACCCTTGCATCTCGCTTTTGCCATACAAGCGTTAGTTACCAACTCCGAACTTACCTAGAGTTCCGTTTTCGTGCATCCTATCTTGCATTGTTACTCAGGAATGCGTCTGCCGGTTCGCCAAACCCCGGCCTTCCGGCAATCATTTACCGCTCGATAGTATGCACCCTTCTTGAAGCCGTGTTGCGGATCTTTGTAGAAAAGAGGGCCGTATTGATCGACCGTATCTAGAAAGCCGTCCAGCATCATTGCCCTGCTGCCTGCAAACCGAACCTTGATCTTGTCAAGATTTGATCGGTCGTCAGTTAGTAGGTTTGGAAAATCTATCTCTCTGAATAGTTCCGTAAATATCCGATCCGAAACATCGCCTGTTAGCAGGCTCGTCGCTTTGGAATCCTTTAGGCCAAGCTTTTTGACATGCGAATCGACGCCGTATTTATTGAGCAAGCAATATTCAAAACGCAAATTTCCGCGAGCCGCGTCGATGGCTTCCGGCGTTGCCTTTCCTTTGGCCTGTACTTCCTGAAGTTTGGGATATATACGAATCCCTTTCGATTTTCTATTGAAATAAATTGTCGTGTCGTTATAAACGAGCTTCGATAAACCCTTCATTTTGATTCGAGAAAGACGATCTATTGCAGCGTATGCTCCCGGTTCACCGAGATCTATATCGATAGCGAAATGAACGATACTTACCGTCGCCGTTACCGCGTCGAAATCGAGTCCTGTAACCGCTTTCACATATCGCGAGATAATCTCATACGCCTCGTAAATGTCTTCTTGATTCGGAAGCCCGGAGTTGTACCCGTAGATCAATTTCGGGATCGAGCACTCCACCAGCAAATGCATTATTCCGTCCGGCGTGAAAATAAACGTAAGCCTCGGACGTGTCGGATCGTCTTTCGGATTTAAGACGAAGATTCGATTTCGACGCGAGTCTATCCGCACGGCTCTGAGTTTTCGAAGTTCGTCATCGCTCAAAAGCCGAATATAACAGTGCTTGAGTTGTAGCGTATCAACCATCGGCTTCTAACTCGCATTGTTCTCCGATGGTCCATTCGATCCGCCCTCTTCGAGCCAATTGGCAAGAGCCGTTTCGCTGTATCTGTATTGCCGGTCTCCGAGTTGGATAAACGGTATGCGCCGTTCCCGTGTGAGTTCGTAAACACGTTGCGTAGAAACGTCGAGGATCTCCGCAACTTTATCCGCTTTTATCAGTCGAGTTGTCATATTCCATCTACTCCATTTACAAAAAACTCAATGCAAATAGAAGAACATCTACTGCACTGAGACAATGGTAGGACGGCTTAGAGCGTATGAATAGACCGCTAAATCCCCGGAGATTTATTGTTATTTTTTTAGGTGAGAGTAATAGGAAGGCGAGCCGCTTACTGATCGAAATCGCTTGACCTGGGCTTCTTAACGAAATTGTCAAAGGAAAGATCAAATCGCTTTAACCGGCGATGCATAGCTTGCAACGGATTTGAGCTGTCTGGGAAGACCGCCGCCGAAACGGCACTTTTTGAGATTATCGTGCCTTCTTCTTCGAGCGATTTGACCGCTTGAAACATATTTTTTGCAAACGACATTGCGTCATCGGATAAAAAGAACTCGTCTCCCGAAAAGTCCTTTTTTGGTCTTCCGCGAACCGAGCGAAGCCTTTTTCTTAACCCCTTTTCAAAGGCCCGGAGATAGTTCTTGATAAGTTCTTCTCGGTCAGCAAGGTTCCCGACTTGATTGAAACCGATTTCCCGCCTTAGTAGTGCTAAGAATATCTTCAAGTCGTTAAAACAGCGGTTAGAAAAGAAATCAAATTCGTCGGCGAAATACTGTCGAATGAAAGCGTCTTCAAAGCTCTCGAAATACTTTTCCGAATCTTTGAGAGAAATTGTCAGTGATCGGTCGATCTTGTTGTTTTCAAACTCACTCATTGCCCGAAATTCGAGTTCGAGCTTAATTCGATAGGCTCGCTGTTTACCTGTTTTCGGTTTTGGTGCTTTCTTTTCGGTCACTAAGCGTTACCTTCAATTAAGGCAATTTCTTTTCTGCTTGTTTGGTCGCCTTTCGGCTCTAAGGCTTCCTTTAGAGCGGTTTGGAGTAGGCGGTCGGCGTTGGTTATGCCTTGTTTGATGTTTGCTTCCAGTTCGTCGCAAAATTTCATCAGCTTTTCCAGTTTGGCGACAATTATTTCCGTAACTGGCGCAAGTTGAACAAAGAAAGTTGCAAGCTAGCCGGTGCTCGTGGTTAGGGCTCTATCGTTTCTTAAAGGTCGTCAACCAAATCGGCTATTCATCAGAATTGCACGCACGGATAATGAAGTTCGATTTTGCTGAACGAGGAATTGGGAAACGAGTGGCTGCTTTTCCTTTTATAAAGGTTCGCTTTCCATTTGGCCGAACCTTCTCGACCGCATTATAAAACACAACATGATACCTGCAGTCTACGAAGACAGAAGCCAAGTAGCTATTGAATTTGCTTTTTATTGCGAAGGACCAAAACGCCCTCGTTCCCACAGTGGGTGGCTCGATAGTACTCTCATCGACATAATACCTCGTCCCGCCTGATTCAAACCACAAAGTAAAGTCATTCAAATCTCGCGATTGAGCGTGTATAGAGAGCTGCGCAACCATAATTGTCGCCATCATAAGTAATATCCTTTTCATAATACGATTAATCTCCCTGCCACTTTTCAACTGGCTCCCTTAACAAGTTCCTGTAATTAGTTTTGATCGCATGGGTCCACAACATTAAATCGTCTGTTTGTCTCTCACTAACCATCCGGTTCTAGGGCTTCGCGGAGTGCGGTTTGGAGTAGGCGGTCGGCGTTGGTGATGCCTTGTTTGATGTTTGATTCAAGTTCGTCGCAAAACTTCATTAGCTTTTCCAGCTTGGCGACAATTCTTTCTTGTTCGGCTAATGGCGGAAGTGGAAACGGGAATGAACGGATTCTGCCTAAGTTGAAATTTCCCGCAGAACCGCCCTTGCTGGAGATATTTCCTTTCGCGTAATTGACACCGAAAGGCGAGTTGAGAACGATAGCAATATACTTAGGACTTAAATATTTCTGAAAGGGTTTTACTAAACCTAGACTTACATAGAAGGCGAAATCAAGATCTTGATCAATAACTGCGGCTTCGCCGATTCCCGCTCCAACCCGTGCGACAAGCAAATCGCCTTTTTCTGCCTTTCTGCTTTTTATGTATTCCTGATAAGCATCCTCGGAAACAAATCTGTGAACTTCGGGCATAAATCTGAATGGTTTGACATTTTGAGCTGAAAGAAAAATTCGGCCTTCCGATGTATAAAATGGTGTTTGGTGAGTTCCGTCCGTAATGTAAATGCAAATATCATCCAGCAAACACCAGATCCAATTTGTGGGAATATCAAATAGCACCTCTTGCCTTTCAGGCTCTTGAATTTTTCCCCGTCTGATTTTCTTTTCAACGACGAGTTTTTCTTTTTCGGCCTCTATCTTTTCGAGCAGAATTTCCGCCGGTTCGTCGGTCGGATCTTGCGGAATGAGCTTGCCTTGAATCGCTTCCCGCAAATACGCTTGCCGAAGTCTTTTGACCAGACCTGATTGGTGATTAAGTTCCGCTGCAATCTGGCTGCATTGAGATTCGATTTCATTGAACTTACTTAGAAGTTCCTTTTGTACTTTTTTCGGAGGCAAAGGAATTTCGAGATCGGCAATTTGTTCTGGATGAATGCGTTTAGAGCCGACGCCTCTAGCTACTTTTTCAAGTTCTTTGAACCGGTTTCCGATTTTGAAATAGTAAAAAATCCATTCAGCGTAGCAATCATCTGAAATATCGAAACTCGGAATATCTGCACTTGTTTCAAATCCGTCTAACTCTTTCGGTATGATTCCGAAAGCCCCTTTATGAAAGTTTTGTTTCCCGAAAATGAACTGTCCGGCCTTTCGGATGAACTGCTTCGTTGCACCTTCAATCTCATTTTCCAACGGTCGCTTTTCAACTCCAGCGACATTGAGTTTCACACGAATTCGCCTGTTCGGATGCGGACTGTCACAAAGTATCCTGCTTTCTGTCATTAACTTGCCGAGGGGTTCAGTTCGCCAACTCATACAATCTCCTGTTTAAGTTGGTCAACAAGATCGTGGCTCTTAGAAAAACTCAGTTCAAGCATCCCGATGATTTCCCGGCTAGTGTATTCGTGCAAATCTTCCGTTATGTGCGGGTTCTTAATGTCTAGATCGTAATTCCGGGCCTTGATCGTTTCGATGTGAACCTTCCAAGCGATTTCCGATTCTGTTCGGTTATCCCACCAATCTTTGATCGGTTGAAACTCTTCCGGGCGAATCGTTTTGGTTTTGCTGTAACTCTTTTGGCCTTCGGGCAAACGGTGTTCGTAATACCAGATCTCGCGTGTCGGCGTTCCTTTGTCGAAAAACAGTAGATTGGTAGCAACCGTCGCGTAAGGCTGAAAAACGCTGTTAGGGAGCCGTATGATCGTATGCAGATTGCATTCCGACAATAGCCGCTCGCGAACCCGCTGCTTTACGCCTTCGCCGGTCAAACTTCCGTCCGGCAAAACTATTCCGGCCCGACCGCCCATTTTCAAGAGGTGAATCATCAAGATCAAAAACAGATCCGCACTTTCCTTTGTCCGGTAGTTTTGCGGGAAGTTCGTTTCATTATTGTTGGCGACGATTCCGCCAAATGGCGGATTTGCCAAGATGACATTCACGCGGTCGCGTTCCGTGTAATTGCTCAAAGGCTGGTCTAAAGCATCGCGGAAAGTGATGTTCGGAACTTCCACATCGTGCAAGATCAAATTTGTCGTCGCGAGCAAAAACGGAAGCGGTTTATATTCCCAGCCGATGACATTGTCCTGAATGGCCTTCAGAGTTTCGATGCTCGTATTTTCTTTGCGTAAATGCTCGATCGTTGCGGTCAAAAATCCGCCGGTTCCAGCCGCAAGATCGAGAACCTTTTCGCCGATTTGCGGATTTATCATTTCCGTTAAAAACTGTGTGATCGCTCGCGGTGTGTAAAATTCGCCGCTCTTTCCGGCACTCTGCAACTCTTTGAGAATCGTTTCGTAAAGCTCGCCGAATGCGTGTCGGTCTTTGGCAATGTTGAAGTCGAGTTCGTTTAGCTTATTGAGGACTTTGCGGATATTGATTCCGCTCTTCATATAGTTGTTATTGCCCTCGAAAACCTCACGCAATATCAAAGCCCGTTTGTTACCGACAACGGGAATATTCCGTAGCGTCGGAAAAAGCGTCCGGTCAACAAATTCCTGCAATTCGTCGCCCGTCATACCTTCGTCATCACCGGCCCATTTATCCCAATGCAGCTCCGCCGGGATCGGCGATTTGTAGTTATCGTCTATGAGTTCGAGTTCTTGATCTTTGTCCGAAAAGATCTTGAAAAACAGCATCCAGCCAAGCTGCTCGATCCTCTGAGCATCGCCGTTCAACCCGTTATCCTGCCACATTATGTCGCGGATCGATTTTAAGATTCCTTGTATATTAGCCATTAAATTTCAATGTGCAAATCCTGTTTGAAACGATGCTTTAACGACCAGTTCACCGAGTTTCCGTTTGTATCGGCGTATTTTGGAAAGCGGCGATGCCCCATTTACCTTTGTCTTTTGTCATAACCATCGTGTTCAAGGCGTGACCTTTCTGCGTTTTCCCGCCCGCGTTAAATTCCAGATTCCATTCAATGTGAGCGACGGCGACATCCTTTCGCAGGAAACGGACGCTTTTTATTGTGGCAATGTTTCGGCTTCCCTTGTAAATCGTGGTGAAAATTCCGATGTGGCCTTTTTCGATCGCATCTCTCCCGCTAATATACATTCCGTTGACGACGACATAATCTGCGTCGGCATTGAATGGTGCGGCGAAGGCTTTACCGTCGTTCGCGTTCCAACCGTCTTGGACTTGCTGCACGATTTGTCTGACGGCAGTTTCGTCCTGATCCATCTTTTGCGATGGTTGCGCTTTTCCGGAAAGCGTAAGAACAAGAACAACAACCGCGAGAACAAAAGAATTTTTTAATTGTGACATAAACTTATCTCCTATCTGTGATCGTATTAGTAAAACTGTGAGCCATTCATACCGGGCAATTCTTTAGTTAAAAGTAGCCGTATTCGCCCTATGCCGCCTTGTAAAGCTCGGTTTCGAGATCCTTAATGGCTTCAAGATATTTGTCCTTTCCGCCGAATACGCCTTTAACTATTTGAACCCGTGAGCCGAAATCAGTAAAAGGAAGAACATTCAAAACATCAAGACTTTCGATATTCTCAATGCCTTCATCTGCGTATTTATCGAGCAAGGCTTCTAAAACTTGCCGAGACTTTTCACCGTATTTGGTGAAGTAGTTTCGCTTCCTTACGTTGTTCGCCCGTTCTTTCCGCGTTAAAGGCGGCTGGTCAAAAGCGACGTGGCAAATCAGATCGAAAAGATCGAGTTTCTTATCAACCGAATTTATCAGATCATCAACCGGAACACCTCTTTCTTCCAGTTCCCGAATTAGCGTTTCCTTTTTGTCCGAGTCATTCCATTTATTGAGAAAGTCGTTAAGCGTCGAAAACTGTTCGGTTACGATCTCTTTCGTGTAATCAGTAAGTTTTCGAGTAATCAGCTTACCGTCTTTATCGAACGAGAGTTCCCGCGAAACCAGGACCGAAACATCAATTCCACTCACGAAAACTTTTTCACGCGGAACGAAGTCGATGGTTGAATCGGGATTGCGGATCTCAGGCCGCACGATCTCGATTTCATCGCCCGTTTCTTCGTCAATGATTGGCGTTTCGTCGTTTTCTTCGTCGTCAATGATCTTACTGAGATCGGTTTCGTCGTCATCAATGACCTTTATCCGTATCGGATCGCCGTCAAATTCACTATCTGCAAAAAGATCGGTTGCATTTCGGAAGTCGATAATCGTGAAGTAGTGCTTATTGTAAGCCTCATTGATACGGGTTCCGCGTCCGATGATTTGCTTGAACTTTGTCATCGAATTGATGTTCGTATCCAAAACAATGAGCTTTACAGTTTGAGCATCAATTCCAGTCGTCATCAATTCAGATGTCGTTGTGATAACAGGATAAGGCTCTTCCGGGTTAATAAAATTATCGAGTTCGCGTTTCCCAATATCGTTATCGCCCGTGATTCGCATCACGTATCTATGATTCTGCGAGACCAAATCGGCGTTCTCGTTCGCGATTGCTTCCCGCATTCCTTCCGCGTGTTCGATGTCACAACAAAAGGCGATTGATTTATCAAATCGGTCCGTTCCCTTCAGGAACTCCGTAATCTTTTCGGCGACGGTGTTTCGTCTCTCATCGACGACGAGATTTTTGTCAAAGTCACTTCGATTGTAGATTCGGTCCTCGACCGGATTGCCGGCCTTGTCCTTAAACCCTTTCGGCGGTCGCCAGCCTTCCGCGTCTATGTCGAGAGTGATTCTGACAACACGATACGGTGCGAGAAATCCGTCATCAATTCCCTGTTTGAGCGAATAGGTATAGATCGGATCGCCGAAATATTCACTGTTGCTCGTAACGTCGGTTTCTTTCGGAGTTGCCGTCAAGCCGATTTGGGTTGCCGCGCTGAAATATTCAAGAATCTCACGCCAAGCTGAATCATCCCTTGCGCTACCGCGATGGCATTCGTCTACAACTATAAGATCAAAGAAATCCCGCGAGAACTGCTTATAAATATTGCTCGCATCTTCTGAGCCCGTTAAGCCTTGATAAAGGGCCAGATACACTTCATAAGCCTTGTTTACCTGTCGTTTCTGAACGACAGTCATAGAGTCCTTAAAGTGCTTGAAATCGCCCCGTCTGGTTTGATCGATCAATGCGGTTCTATCCGCTAGAAACAAAATGCGTTTCTTGGCCTTTGCCTTCCAAAGCCGGTAGATGATTTGAAATGCCGTGTAAGTCTTGCCGGTCCCGGTCGCCATTACGAGCAAGATCCTGTCTTGACCTTTGGCAATAGCCTCAACCGTCCGATTGATCGCAATTTGCTGATAATAACGCGGCTTCCGGCCCGAACCGTCTTCGTAATAACCTTGTTCGACGATCTTCTCTTCTTCCGGCGTTGCAATGCCCTTATACAGCTTGTACTTTTCCCAAAGAGTTTCGGGTGAAGGAAAGCTGTCATTATCAAGATCGGTTTCAAGCGTTCCGTCCGTCGCCGTCTTATCGTGAAACTTGAAACCGTCGCCATTACTACTGAAAACGAAAGGAATATCGAGAATCTGCGAATAGTCCAAGGCTTGTTGCAATCCGGCTCCAACCGTATGCTTGTTATCTTTTGCCTCAACAATAGCGATAGGAATATTAGGCTTGTAGTAAAGAATGTAGTCGGCCCGCTTCGCTTGTCCGCGTGAATGCAGCTTTCCGCGAACGTAAATTTTGCCGTCAGTAAACGAAACCTCTTCCAGAAATTGCGTAGTCGTATCCCAACCGGCCTTCACAATCGCCGGCGTGATGAACTTTGTGCAAATGTCGCGTTCTGAGAGAGATTTCTTATCGAGCATACATTTTGACCTAACTCAAAATTGCTTAATGATAAATCGTTTTGCGTTGTAATGGAATATCGGTGCGCCGCCATTTGCCAAGGTCGTTTACCGGCGGTTTGCCAATTCACCAAAACGCTGCGGTCGGACTTGACCTGAAAAACGTAGCGGGCTATATTGGCGGCACTGTAGATAATAGGATGGACTGATTGACCTTCCCTTACTGAGATCCGAAGAGTATGCAGCAACAAACTTCAAAGGATACAGCATTATTCCACGCATATATGCTCAAAGAGTTGGACCTTAGTTGGGATTATCACAAGTACCTTCAGCAAGCGGCTGACCGAAGGGACCAGATATTTTGGACGTCGATGCTGGCTGTTCTCGGTGCGCTTGCCACGCTTGGGGCAACGGCAGGTTTCGAACCGGCGTTGTTGTTAATCGGCCCGCTCGGCTTTGGTCTTGGCATTATGGGCTTTCGATTCGCGTGGTTGCGAATTGCGTGTGACCACATAACAGACAGAGAAGGAGCGTTAAGAAAGCGAATTCACCTCTACTTCCGTCAGTTTGATACCTCCGGCTTTGACGGGTTTGGAGGCATGCAATTAGTAGCGAATCACGATCCTGTAGGCAAACGGAAAGGACTAGACGCCTTTCGTGATGCAGTTAGCAACTTCGGGCTGGTTAGTTCGCTCGCAGCCGGGGGCGGATTCGCATGGATGTTTATGACTCTTTTGAATGAGGGGAAGCTTCCGCTGTTCAATTTTTCGCGGCATACGATTCTCTCATTCATAGTTTCCTCAGTGCTAGGAAGCTTGCTCGCGTGCGTTTGTTTGGTGTTGCTTTACAGCGCAAAAAGTCGTGCTGATCTGGATGCGGAAAAATTCCGGCAGAACGTAAAAGACTGCGGGGTTGATGGGTGACCACTATACATCGTTACCGACGGCCCAATTTCTCGCCGACCGGGAATAATCAAGGTTTGCGCCTATTGTGTGCCAAACGTGCATAATCGTAGAAAAACCATTAGAAAGTAAAAACAAATCAATCGTTAATAAGACCTGTATTCTCCACTCTTAGAAAAACTCTTTGGAACTGACAGCAACGATTGTTTGAGACTACGAATCAAGGGGTCGCATGTTCGAATCATGCCGGGTGTACCATCTTCAAACACAGAATCGATCAATAGCAGCGAAGAAAGGCAGGCAATAGGTCCTGTTTTTTTCTTTTACACTTCGTCAAAAATCCTTAATAATTTCCAAAATTCTGTTCTGTTAAAAAAGGTTCCGTGCAATAATCCTGCTGTTGGCAAAAATACCGAAGGTCACTCGTCACATCTTTTAGTTAACCAGACGTGATCTTAAGGTTTTGCGGAGCGTGCTAAATGATAGTTCGGGACGAGTCGGAACTTCAGAACACACAAACCTTTTCAAACGACTATGAAAAGGTCCTTCCAGGCCATTACCGGTTGATCGAGATGCTTGGCCGTGGAGGTATGGCCGAGGTTTTCCTTGCCGAAGACACAAGGCTGAACCGCAGTGTCGCGATCAAGTTTCTGAGCAGTGAGTTCAGAAAAGATCCCGAACGAATGCGGCGGTTCAATCAGGAGGCCAGGGCCGCCTCCGCGCTCAATCACCCGAACATCCTAACGATCTATGACATAGGCGAGTGCGACGGGATCCAGTACCTTGTCAGCGAATACGTCCAGGGAAAGACCCTTAGCTCCAGAATTTCACGTGGAAAGGTCCCGATCCCCGAAGCAGTTGGTATCGCGATCCAAATGGCCTCAGCCCTGGCGGTTTCGCATCAGGCCGGGATCGTCCACCGTGACATTAAGCCGGACAACGTGATGGTCCGCACGGACGGCACCGTCAAAGTTCTCGATTTTGGGCTGGCCAAAGAATCGGGAAAAGATCTGGCTGACGCCGCCGATGCCGACGCGAAAACGCTCGACCGAGTCTTAACCTCGCCCGGACTGATCCTTGGCACCCCGCAGTATATGTCACCGGAGCAGGCCCGCGGCCAGCCTCTTGACGCCCGGACGGATATCTTCAGTGTTGGGATCGTCATCTTCGAAATGGTCACGGGACGTTCGCCTTTTGGCGGCAGCAGCATTGCGGATGTCATAGCCGCGATCGTTGGGAAGGACTCGCCGAGGATCGAGGAGTATATGGACGATCCGCCCTTGATGCTTATCCGGATCGTTCAGAAAGCACTTCGTAAGAACGCCGATGACCGTTACGGAACGATGGATCATCTGCTGTCGGATCTGCGGGATCTAAGCCGCGAGCTTATCGACCTGCCCGATACCGGCCATGAGACCGGCGGAACCCAGGCCAGGCCCACTTTTCAACATTCGAGACGCATCACGATCGCGGGTAGGGCCATACCCTGGGAGAAAATTCTTGTATCGGTGGCGGTTTTGGCCGGTCTCGCCTCTTTCGCGGCGTGGTGGTATTCCGGCGGAACGCGAAAAGTTGAACCTCAGCTTCAGGGATCGATGCGGACGATCGGGATCACCAGCTGGAGCAGCGGCGCACGCGAGTTGGTAGCGGCCGCGTCATTTTCGCCCGATGCAAGAATGATCGCCTTCGCCGCCACAAAAACCGGATCGACCGAGATCTGGGCCAAACCCGCCGCCGGTGGCGATGAGATCCAGGTGACGAAGAGCGGATACTACAACCAGTATCCGGTCTGGTCACCGAACGGCCAGGACCTGGCGTTTTTCTCCAGCCGCGGTGATAGTCGCGGGATCTGGAGGACAGCGTTTACGGGCGGAGCGCAAATTCAAGTTCTAACCGACGCTGGGCCAACCGCGAGACCTGTTTACTGGGGGCAGGATGGGAAGATCTATTTTCAGGAGCAATCCGATCTGTTTGCGGTCAATGAACGGACCTCGGAAAGGATTCGAGTTACCGATTTTGAATCGAAAGGCGTAAAGCCGCGCTCTGTCGAGATCTCCCGTGACGAAACAACGATCGCCTACTCGATCAAAGAGGACGATCTTTGGAAGATCAAAATAAAACGGCTTGATTCCGACACGTCGGAAGATATTGCGGCCTCGAAAGATCAGATCGACAATCTTAAGTGGCGTCCTGACGGAAAGGCCGTGATCTTTAGCGGTTCTTCGGATGGGGCCTATCAGTTATATGAAGCGGGAATCAGGCCCGGCGATCCGGTCCAACTGTCAAACGGCAATTCGGATTTCTTTGTTCAGGACATTTCGACCGACGGAACTAAGATACTCTACGGCTCATTAAGCGAGAGTTCCGACATTTGGATGGTAGATACTGAAAATTCGAAGGAATCTCTCGTCGCGAACGGTGTTGCGGCGGAATTCTGGGCCGACATTTCGCCTGAAGGGTCGAACGTAGTTTTTCAATCGGTGAAACAGGCCGACAAGCCTTTTGGCGGCTCGATACTGGTCAAGCCAAAAACCGGCACAGGTACACCGATGTCGGTGTCAGCTTCGGGTTTTTCTCCCGTCTGGTCCACGGATGGAAAAAAGATCGCCTTTTTCCGGCGAACTGACGAGGGGATCGGCCTCTGGAACGTAAGTCCGACGGGAGATAATGCGGTTGAACTTGCCGCCGCGGCCATCGACCCACCTGGTTACACAGCAACCCCGTATCTTAAGATCGGTACAAATCATCTTAGCTGGTCGCCCGATAACAGATTCGTGGCCTATTCCGCTTCGCCCGGAGGGATATCGAACATCTGGCGCGTTGCCGCGGACGGCTCGGGCAGAATGCCCGTCTCGGCAAATGAAGATCCGGCCGAGATCTATTGCTGTCCCTTGTGGGCATCGAATGGTGAGAATATCGTGTTCACATCGGAATATCATGGCGGAACGGCTTCTCCAAAAACGGCTTACCGCCTTTGGCTGCAACAGTTGGAGACCTCAGCCCGGCGGGTGATCTTTGAAACGACCGAACGGTTCAGGCTGCTGGGAATAAGCGAGGATGGCAAAAATGCAATATTTACCCAGAAAGCCGATCCGGCGGACTTGACAGCGACGCCCGAATCGACCTATGTATATCTGCTGTCCCTACAAACAGGTGCGAAAACAAAGGTTAATACCCTTGCTAAAGCATATTTTCATAATGTTCACCTTTCCCGCGATGGACGAATGATCGCTTTTGTTTCCAAACGGGAAGACACCACAGCACTGTGGATCGTACCGGTCACCGGCGGAACGCCGCGCAAACTGCTGGAAGAGAACGACCCGAAGATTCTGATCTCAAGCCTTAACTGGTCGCCCGACGGGAACTCGATAATATTCAGCAGACAGACACGTACAACCCTGCTTTCTATGCTGGCCAAATAGATAGAAACGGAGGAACCCATGAACAAAGAATTGGTCCGATCACTGTTAGCGATGATCGTGTTCGTTGCCGTGCTCATCGGCTTGTCGTGCGGGGGCGGAACCCGGAATGACGACGGCGAGGACGCTGATGCAAGCTCGACTTCGTCCGCGGATAACCCGTGCAGCGAGGCAAATATCGATCAGCGACTGGCTAAACTCGAAGCCAGAATAACCAAGAAGATCAAGGATAATTCGCAACTTAAAGAGCAATTCGACAATGGCAGGTTCAAATTTAACGTCAGAAAAGTTGGAAACAGTTACTTGGAGGTTTTGCTCGAAGGCAAAATAGGCGGCAAAGACGATCTCAAGGACCTGGCGGGCATCCTGAAAGTTTTCATGAAGTCGAAATGCGTGCTCAGGGTTGTTTTCGTCTCACCTGGAACCCTGCCGCTGACCGACCCGAGTGCGCGGGCGGACGGTTTTGAATGGATGGGCTGCGAATATCCGTTGATGGCCTGCCCTAATGGAGAATGTCTTTCGATGTGTCCGGGAATCGGGGCAAATACCAACGCTAACACTAACTCGTATCCGAATGCTAATTCTGATCTGAATACGGTGAATGGAAGCCCTTAGCTGGACGGCGCAAAAATTCTTCTACCGCGCGAAATACCCGGTGCGCGAACGGGAAATGAGTTCGGGGTTTGAAATCTCAACCTTGATGGCCCTCCATTTTCCGTCACGTTTCAGATTAGTCGGCTGGTATTCGATAGTGTAGAGCGTGCGCAAATCGGCGGCCACACTTGCATACAGCGTGGCCATCTGGTCAAGTCGTTCGATCTCGTTGAGCGTTCCGCCTGTCCTTTCGGCGATCAAGCGAAGTCGCGACCGAGCGGTCTTGAATAAGGCAACCTGCGTCGGCGTCGGGTCGGCGAGTTTTGCGGGATCACCGGTCGGCAGGGCAAGCGGATAGATGGTCACTCCCTGTAGGTCCGAGCGTGTCAGGATGCGATTTAGGATCTCGCTGGCCTCGGGCCGCAGCGTCGTCGCAATGGCTTCAGGCTGAACAGAAGCCAATAATTTGCGATCTTCGTTACGCGTTCCCGTGTCAACGCCATCGGTCAGCACCACTATGGCTTTGCGTCGGCTGTCTTCTTTGGCGAGTTTGTCGAGGCTGAAAATGAGGGCTTTATAAAGGTCGGTGTCGCCAGCCCCGTTGGCGACATCGATCGACTGCATGGTCGATAAGCGGTTGGTGGTAAAATCGTTCAAAAGGTTGATCTTGCTGTAGAATTCAACCACGGCAACGCGATCCTGCGGCCCCAAGGCATCCAAAAAACGGGCCGCAGAGAGCTTAATGTTCTGTCGAAAGCTTTTCGTCGAGCCGCTCATATCCAGCAGCATTACAACGCTGAATGGGGCTGTAGTTGCTTCAAACCGAGCTATTTCCTGTCTACTGCCGTCTTCGAACACGGCGAACTCATCCCGGCTGAGGCTGGTGATCGGGCGTCCGCGCGAATCGACCACACCCACATTCACGCGCACAATTGCCGAATCGACCTTGATCGGGTCATCGATCTGCCCAATGGCCGTCAGGCTTAAGGCGTAAATAAAGATCAGCACGAAAAAGCTTTTATAAAGCATAAAGAATTCTAACAGTCAGACGCTATTTGGAAAAATGCGGTTGCATGCGTCCAATCGTCATATTTTCCTTAACATTGCGGCATAAGTTGTTCTATAATGAAATGTTCACTCGATGCTGCATTTTGCATTGATCTTGATGAATTTACATATACTCGACCGGCCCGGCAAACGATCCGAAAATGTTCTATAGGCCGAACTTCTGCTGCAACTGCGGCGAGAAAATACAGAGGGCGGAGTGGAAACTGACGGCCAGCCGCCGGTTTTGCGATGTCTGCGAAGTTGAAAATAAGGGCCATGAATGGCTGATGCGTTCAGTTGTAGGCCTGAGCTTGGTTGCCGGGATCTTCGGTTTTGGCACCTACATGAGCACGAGCGGACGGAATGATCAGATTGTTCCCACTCGTGCAGAACAGTCGGCGGACGATCGGCGGAATTCAGCCGTGCCCTCTTCGCGGCCTCAAAGGCTTGTGGCCGAGACCGGACAAGCTCCGCCCATCTCTTCGTCGATCGAAGGGCCAGCGGCGGCTGATCTTTCAAACCTGGCCGTTGGTTCTGCAAGAAAAGAGCAACTCAAGCCGCAAAACTCGGCATCGGACGAGCCGGTTTATTTTTGCGGAGCAATGACAAAGAAGGGCAAGCCCTGTTCGCGTCGCGTGAAGATAAAGGGACGTTGCTGGCAGCACATCGGACAGCCTTCGGCAATGGAACCAAGACAGCCCGCTGACGTATATTAATGCAAGTGTGTATACACCTTCCACAGAATTGATAGTGAAGAAAGCTGAGAATTGAAACTCCGGTCTTTTGAACCCGATCGGCCGGGCAAAACCTGATGAAACCATTAGCTCAAAATACGCTGATCCAAAACAGATACCTGGTCGTTCAACTGATCGGAAAAGGCGGCATGGGTGAAGTTTACCTCGCGGTCGATCAAAGGCTTGGAAGCGCGGTCGCGCTGAAACGCACTTTTTTTGCGGGTGATGAAATGCTGGGAAATGCTTTTGAGCGTGAGGCCCGGACCCTCGCCCGAATGCGCCACCCAGTACTGCCCAAAGTGAGCGACCATTTTGGCGAAAATGACGAGCAGTACCTGGTGATGGAGCACATCTCGGGCGATGATCTGTCAAAGCGGCTTGAAGCAGCGGGCAAACCGTTCCCGGTAAGCTGGGTGCTGTTTTGGGCGGATCAGCTTCTAGATGCACTTTCCTATCTGCACACGCATGAACCGCCTATCATCCATCGCGACATCAAGCCGCAGAACCTCAAACTGACGGACGAGAATCACGTAATTCTACTCGACTTTGGCCTTTCGAAAACATCCACCGGCCAAACCAACATTTCGCAATCGGGCAGTACGGGCAGCGTCGTCGGTTACACACCGCATTATGCCCCGATGGAGCAGATCCGCGGTATCGGGACAAGCGCCCGAAGCGATCTTTATTCGCTTTCGGCCACGCTTTATCAGCTCATGACCAATGTTGTTCCGGTGGACGCCTTGTCGCGGGCTGATTCAATGCTCAATGAACTTCCGGACCCGATCACGCCCCCGCATGAGTTGAACCCCGAGGTGCCGCAGTCGGTTTCCGAAGTGCTGCTTCGGGCCATGGAGGTCAGCCAGGAAAAACGGTATGCCAACGCCCGCGAAATGCAAAAGGTACTTCGGAGAGCGTTCAACCAGATCCAGCAGGCCACCAGCGCGAGTACTGTTGCCTTTACGGCGGAGCAAACTGAGGATCTCAGGGCCTCGATAGCGAGTGAAGCCATTGGTGAGGAGACGAACGCATCGCCATCGCTTCCGGCCGGAACCGGCGATACCGCTGTCGATGGTCAAGCGATCAGTCCCGATGCGTCGATCGATCTTGACGCAACTATGGCCTACGGCGCGCCGGACACGCACAGCAATGACATTCCTTCAGACTTGCGGCAATCCGATGTTAGGACAGAGGTTTTCCTTGGTGGGACGGATGAGCTGTTATCGCGAGAGTCAGGGAGTGGCGAAGGGGCAGGCGAGCAAGCAAAAATTGAGGATCTTTATGCCGGACCGCCCTCGGTCGATCCTCCGAACGAGAATTATCAGGAGCCTCCCGCCACTGCGGACCTAACAGCAAACGCTACGGTGCCCTTCATCGCTTTGGATCACGCCGGGCTGGGCGGCGACACAACGCCGCCGGCTCATTTCGATTCTCCGGGTGAACCAGAGTTTTTCGATGAGGAACCAAGGGACCAGGGATCTTCCGGCGCGGATGAAGAACCGTACGTCGCGTCGTCCGGGTATGAACCAGATCAGGCTTCGGCCGAGCCTGCGCCATATGCCGCAGCGGTTCAGCCATCGGCCCGGCCTGAAAAAAAGTCGTCGGGCAAGCTTTTTGCGATCCTCGGCGTTCTCGCGGGACTGTTTTTGCTGGTGATCGCGGTAGCTGGCGGCATTTGGGCTTTTGTCAATTACGGTGGTTCGGCGACACCTGATCCGACGCCCGAACCGTCACCCGAACAAACTATACCTCCGACACCTGAACCAACGGTGGAGGAGAACATTAACGCAAACACATCAAATTCGAATGTGGATGATTCGAACGCAAACGTATTAACAGTCGAACCCACGCCGGAGCGAACGCCAGCTGACGATCTGCCTGGTATCCGTCCGACACCGAGGCCGGGCGGGACGCCGAGGCCAGGCGGAACGCCAGGCCAAAAGCCGCCGCCTCAGCCAAGGAAAACGCCCGTCCCGCGTCCGACGGTTCTTCCCTAGGAAGGAGTGAAATAAATGAAAAGGTCTATATTTAACAAGGTTGCAACATTAGCTTTACTGGTTAGTTTTGGCGCTCTGTTTTCGATAAATTCGGATGCCCAGACGAGGCGCGAGAAAAACGAGTCCGAGCAGGCGGCCCGTGAAGGTGACCGAGCCTTCGCCCAACGGGATTACCGGGGAGCGGTGCAGAATTATTCCAGGGCGTTGACCGTTTGGCAGGGAAATGCTTACGCCCATCTACAAAAGGGAAAAGCCCACTTTTTCATGGATGAGTTCGATCTTTCCGTTCAGGAATACGATCAGGCCCTCAAGCACGGCTACAAAGCGCTGGATGTTTACAAGGTTCGGTGGGAAGCCTATGACAAACTGAAACGTTATGACGAGGCGCTTGCGGACGTTTCGGATGTACTTAAGGCCGAGCCATCAAATGCCCAGTTTTCAATGGCTTTGGCCGAGATCAACTTTGCCCGGGGTAATTTTCGGGAAGCCGCCGACGGTTATCAGAAGGCGATATTAAAATCACCGGCCAATGGCAACCTTTATTATAAGCTGGCTCGTGCCCGCGAGAGACTGGGCGACGTCGAGGGGCAAGCCGCCGCCGCCGAGGAAGCCATAAAACGAAATACTCAATATTTGGCTGAATCTTTGGTAATTCTGGGGGCTGCCCGGCACGCGCAAAAAAGGATCCCCGAAGCTATTGATGCATACTCGCGGGCACTTGCGTCCCGTCAGGACAAATATGAAGCCTACCGCCAGCTTGCCGAGCTTTATCGGAGCCAAAACCGGATAGACGAAGCGATCGATATCTCAAAGGCCGGCTTGCGCATCTATCCGAACAACGGTGAGATCTATACTGACCTGAGCTGGTTTTATAGCCTTGCGGGACGAACCGAGGATGCGATTGCCGCGGGACGCTCGGCGACGCAGCTTCTGCCGCAGCGGCCGATGGGATATACCAATTTGTGCCGGGCCTATTACGAAGCCAAACGCCCTGAACTCGCCATCAGCCAATGCAACTCGGCATTACGGCTACAGCCCGAGGATGGCGAAACGCTGTTCTATCTGGGGCGTGCCAACGGTGATCTCAAACGGCCCGCCGAAGCCGAAAAATTCTATCGCCGGTCGGTCGCGAGCCTGGAGACTTTCACAAAGAATAACCCCGACTATTCGGACGGGTTTTATCTTCTCGGAAACGCCTATGCTGAGATCGGACAGAACGCAAAGGCTGTGGAAGCCTATAGCAAGTGCCTCGAACTTAATCCCCGCTTTTCGAAAGCAAACTTTAACATTGGGGTTATCAGGATAATCGAGGGCAACAAGGATGGAGCCATGGCGCAGTACAACGCCCTGCTTGTTAGCGACAAGGCGTTGGCCGCGAAGTTAAAGGCTGAGATCGATAAGCTGTAGCGCGGTTCGCTTATCGAAGCTTTGTATCGACGTTTACGCTTTGGATCTTCAGAACGACCCGCATCGGTTCGATACGCCGGTCGTAACTTGCCGGCACAAAAGCGGCGATCGATGAATCCGACCGAAGTGCCTGCTGCAGTTTGCCAACGGCGAGCTGGTCGGACGAAGGCTCTACCACTTCGGTGATCGACGCCGAGCCGTTACCATAAACATCCGCAACGACCGTTAATTCTTCGTCTCCCTTTACCTCGCTCAAAAGATTTTTTGTTAGAGCTACGAGTGACCCATTAGGGTTGATGCTGGGGGATTCGTGCGACCAGGGGGAACGCGAACTCGCATACTCCATTGGGTTGAGGTCGGACACGACCGGAACCTCGGGCGATGGCGAATAAGGATAGAGGATCGTTGTGTTCGACATCGATTCTGCCCCTAAACCGCGCCCCGCATACGGCTGAATTTCGTTGCTAACGATCACCCAGAGAAGCGTAAAGCCAATTACCAGCGTACTTAAAGAACCAACAGCAAACGGCATAAGCCAAACGTCCAGCCATCGCCGCCGGTCGCCCACATTTTGGAACATTTGACGTCCGCTGGCGGCCTCGAGCCGTTCGGCGACCGTTCCACGCAGGGTCATGGTCGCCGCCAGAGAAAATTGCGGCTTGGCAAGACTGCGAAAACCGTTCCTGACGTCATTGAGATCGACAAGCTTCTGGCGGCAAACCGGACACGAGTCGATATGCCGTTCGGTCATGGCCTGCTCTTCTTCATTCAGGACATTGTCCGGATAAAGCGGTAAAATAAATTGTAGATCACTGCATTTCATTGGTCTTAGCGGAATCGGGCATTTGCCCTTTCGCTTGTCCTCTAACCATGAGATCGGCTGAATGACTCGCTGACCCCGGCTGTTTCCTGGTCGCAGGAAACAACGCATTGTCTGCCGTCCTGAAAGTTTAAGATATGGAATCTCGTTAGATTGTTGCTGATCTAATTTCAATTAAATAACCATATCAAATGCGATCTGGCCGGCATCCATTTCGTTCTCTTCGACCTCGTTTGGCACCGATTCGTATCGTCTTCAAAGATAAAACCGGGGCGAGCCAGTCATTCAGCCAATTTTCAAAAATCCTTTAACGTCCTTCTCAGGTCCTCACGGCCGCGGGCTATCCGCGATTTTACCGTGCCGATGTTTACTCCAAGCGAGATCGATATCTCCTCGTAACTCAAGCCCTCCAGATCGCACAGCACGATCGCTTCTCGAAAAATATCCGGCAGGCCATTCAGTGCTTTCAATAAAGCTCGTTCGCGTTCGTTCGAGATCGCCGAATCCTCAGGACTTATTCCCCTATCCGAAAGCGTTTCGTGAACTTTTAGTTCGCTGTTTCCGATCGCTGCATCGAGCGATACTGTCACATCGCGTTTTCTCCGCTTCCACCAGCGGAACCGATTGCGCGAATGGTTGATCGCGATCCGGAAAAGCCATGTTTTCAATCCAGCCTCGCCGCGAAAGCCTTTGATCGACGTAACCACACTCAGAAACGTTTCTTGTATAAGGTCGCCCGCCTCTTCGGCGCTCCCGGTGATCCGATAGAGCATCGCATAAATGTCGGCGGAATAGAGGCTAACCAGCGTATCGAAAGCCTCGCTGTCTCCGGCCTTTAGATTTTCAATCAATCTCGTTTCCGCATTCGGAAAAACAGAGGTCGCTTGTGCCGCCGCTGCGGCATCCACTTGGTCGTCTTCGTCAAAGGCTATTGACCTGCTGAAGATCATTCTATACGGCCTCGCCCCCTCCGACCGAGATCTTAACTTCATTGCCCGATGATCATGCGGGCTTGTTCAATTAGACACCGGAGCCGGAGATTTGTTCCCAAAGTTTTTTTCTTTTTTGTCGTGGTACCCCTATTTCACAGTAAAAACACCGCCAAACGCCCAATTTACAAGGAACTATTTGCTCTTACGGGACTTTTGAGTTACTTTAATACTTTTGGAAAAAGTCCCGTATCACAATTATACAACGATAAAGCAATCCAATTTTGCAGTTTTAGATAATGGCACGAAAAAAACGAAGCGTAGTTACGACCGTGGCTCCCGCGGCTGACGCCAAGAGTAAGGCGCGTTACCAGGATTCCTTTCAACAGAACGTAGGCGCAAAGGTCAAGGAAGTCGGGAAAACACTGGAAGGACACAAGAAGAACGTGATCTACGGCTTGGGCGCTCTCTTAGTGGTTGCGATAGTTGCGGGCATCTTTTACGCATGGAGTTCGCGCACGAATGCGGCCGCACAGGCGGCACTTGCAAAGGCTATCACTACGTCCGACTCGCCGATATCGACCAGTCCGGTTCCGGCGGGCTCAGCCGTAAAACCTTATCCGACGGCCAAAGAGCGTTCGCAGGCCGCAATTCCCGAATTCCAGGCGGTGGTCGATGAGTTTAGCGGAGCGGTTGCCGAAAAGGCCAAATATTTTATTGCGGTCAACCAGTTGAATCTTGACCGTGCCGTAGGCGTTCAGCAGCTTGAGGAACTTGCCGGAGCGGGAGGCGAGGTTGGCACGATGTCGAAGTTTGCTCTTGCCCAGACGCGGGCCGATGACGGTAGGCTGGACGAGGCCGTGACGCTTTATCAGGAATTGGCCGCGATGTCCGACCCTATCATTTCAAAGGATTCGATCAATTTTGAACTTGCAAAGCTTTACGAGAAGCAGGGCAAAAAGCAGGAAGCAGTCGATCTGATGTTCGCGATCGTAAAAGCGGCGAGCGAAACTAAGGACCTTGACGGCAAGCCGGTACCTCTCGGAGCCTCGGCTCAGGCCGCAAAGGATAAACTGAAAGAGCTTGATCCGGAAAAAGCTAAAGAGATCCCGGAACCCGCCATTGAGACGCCGGACCTCGATCAGATAAACATTCCGTAGATCGGCCTCGTTTTAGCCGAACATGATCCCGAAATATACAAGCCATCTCAATAGGGGCGCCAGTGCGTCAATCCGGGTCCCGGCATACAGCTATATCGCTGCTGTTTTTGTCGGGTCTTTTTCATCCGCCCTTGCATTTTATTTAAACGCTGTCTGGCTTGCCTTTGCGTTTTTTCTGCTTAGTTGGATCGCCTTTCCCGCTCTTGCCCTTACTGACCGGATCGTTTTTAACGGAAAAAGGATCTATCGTGCAGGATTATTGCCAAAAACCTGGGCATACGTGACCGGGGCCCGTTTTTGGCTTAAATTAAAGGACATCGAGCAAGTTGAGACCCGCATAGTTCCGACCCTAAAACGCGGCGGCAGGGTATATTTCAAATACGACACTGTGGTCCGCGGCAAAGGCGTCGAATTTTCGTTTGCCTCCGGCGGCCGTGAATACCGCAAGTTTGTAAAGGCGATCTTCCCCGTCATATCAGAAGAGGTCCTCGATGCCGGGTCGATCGAGCTAAGGGACTATGTTGGCGAACCTAAACTTACGCGATTGATGGCGAAGCAATCGAACATTCCGCCGGCCGATGTTCTCGAGCATGCGTTTCGTACGGTTGGCCTCAAACAACGCAAAAAGCAGGCGGCAGGGATCGAATACGATGTCGGTGACCTAGACCAAAAAGCCGGGAACCTGCGGTTGCTTGGCAATCAGCTGCGGTTTGCGGGTTCGCTGCTTCAGGCCATGGAATCATTCCGCCGGGCCGCGGCAATGCGGCCGAAAGATGCATGGATCCTGTTCGATTATGCCCGCTGCATTCAATCTTTTGCCGGTTCGGAGGGCGACCCCCGTCTGGAGCGCAAGGCCGCGGCGATGATGCGTCTTGCGGAGCGCCGGGCCGGCGATGACGGCCGTCTGCTGGCCCGTTTGGGCGAAAGCTATTTTCAGATCGGCGAATGGAGGCGTGCGGGGATAGCCTTTAGAAAGGCTACGGATATGGTCGGCGAGCAGTTCAGGTCGATTCGGGGAATGGCCGAGATCGCTCTGCGCGACGGCAAACTTGCACATGTTGTGCATAATTTCAGTGCCGCCAGCCGCCTTGCCGAATCGGCGGCCGCTCGACGGTGGAGCAGCGGCGAAGCAGAGTACTTTTCGCGACTAAACAGCGACGACGAGTATATGGAAATGGAACTTGGCCGCGTCAATCTGCTTGACGCCCTCGACCGCTGGAAAGGTATTACGCTCCGCCTTTGCCTCATCGGCTTTCCTATCATTGGGCTTGGTCTCTATTTCGAAGATGCCACCATTACCAACTCCGGCTGGATACTCTCCAGCGGGGCCCTCGCCCTCTGGACCGCGATTCGCTTTGCAACACGTGTTTTCTCGCCCCGCATTGCCCCAGAACTTCTTCAGGAAGACTAGGAATCTTTCCGTTTCCGAGCCGCTCCGACAAAGATCATTTAGAAGCCTTTCACCGGCAATTGTTTCAATGTAATATCCTAAGAATGATGATCATACCTGGTCTAACTCGTTCGCTGATCCTCTCAACGATAACGTCTCTCTGTCTTCTTTCGATAGTTTCTAATTCCCAGGTGAAAAGAAGCTCCGCGCCTCGGGGTTCGGCCTCATCACGACCGGTCAGTCCTCAGGATCGTGAACTATGGCGCCAGGTTGAAGTTATTCGTACGGCGCATGGCGTTCCGCATATTCGAGCCGAAAATTTGCGGGCTGCGGGTTATGCCCTCGCATGGCTCCAGTCCGAAGACTACGGGCCGCTGACGGCTATGGATGTGCTCGAAGCAAGCGGCAGGTCGGCGGCAGTGTCCGGCTATGAAAAGATCGAATCCGATTTCACAGTCCTGCGCTACCGCGAACAAGCACTCCACAAATATCCTTTGCTTTCCCGCGAAACCCGCGACGTTTACGAGGGTTTTGCCGCGGGTGTGAACCGTTATATCGAGCTCAATTCCGCAAGTTTTCCGGCCGGCATGCCGTCGGATCTTACCGGTCGGGATGTGGCCGCTACCGAGGTCATTCTGCCTCCCGTTCGCAAGATCCGCGCGTTTCTTGCCCGATTAAATCCATCGGCTAATAGCGAACGCCCCGGCGTTTCGGACAACAATGAAGGCGAAACTGCCAGCCCCGACGATGGGTCGAATGCCTGGGCGTTTGCCCCGAGCCGCACGACGTCCGGCAAAGCGATCCTCCTTCGGAACCCGCATCTGGCTTGGACCGCGGGTTATTACGAGGCTCATTTGACCGTTCCGGGCGTTATAGATTTTTATGGCGATTTCCGGATCGGCGGGCCATTTGCGGTTATCGGCGGATTCAATCGAGACCTTGGCTGGTCAACAACCAATAATGCGCCAGACCTTGACCAGTTCTACTCGCTCGATGTTGACCCAAAAAAGCCCGACCACTACTTGTTCGATGGTGTTGCCGTTCCGCTAAAGCGCCAGCTTCTGACGGTTTCGTTCCGTAACGGCGACGGCGTTTCCACCGAAACGCGGGAGTTTTGGTCCACCCCGATCGGCCGAGTCGTTTATCGGGGCAAAGGTAAAATTTACGTACTCAAGGCCGCGGGTGACGGCGATTACAGGGCGGGCGAACAGTTTCTGCGGATGATGCGGGCATCAACGCTTAGCCAGTGGAAGGAAGCCATGAAAATGCGGGCGCGCGTGACGTCGAACTTTACATACGCCGACCGGGCTGGGAATATCTTCTATATCTGGAATGCCTCGCTGCCACTGCTGCCGCATTCGCCCAGCGAAGACCTCGTGGCGGTTCCCGCCCGCGGCAAGGCAGATGTATGGACAAAATACGTCTCTTTCGAATCGCTGCCGCAGTTTCTCAACCCGCCCGGCGGATACATCCATAACGAGAACAGTTCGCCTCATTACACGAATGTTCGCGGGCACGTGGACACGTCGAACGCCTATCCTAATTTCGAGCAGCCGCGCCTTTCTCTGCGGAGCCAACTCGCGATCGAACTGATCGGCGGCAGGGAAAAATTCAGCCTGGAAGACGTTGTCCGATTAAAGCACAGCTATCGTTCACTTCTCGCAGATCGGGTCAAGACCGACCTTATCGCGGCGGTAAAGGCCTCAAACCCTGTCGATGATATCGCGTCCGCAATTGGCCTGCTTGAGCGTTGGGACAACACGACTGCGCCGGAAAGCCGGGGCTCGGCACTTTTTGAGGTCTGGTGGACCCATTATTCCGGTATCCGTCCGCCCGAGCGCACGATCTTGCCGGATGAAAAGCGATTCGCGCGCGTGTGGAGCGTCTCGGATCCGTTCAACACGCCCCGCGGCCTGGCTGACGGTGCCCGGGCAGTCGAATCGTTCGCATGGGCCGTTGGTGAAACGGGCAGGCGCTACGGAAGGTTCGACGTTAGCTGGGGCGATGTTCACCGTGTGCGGCGGGGACCGGTTGACGTGCCAGTAGGTGGATGCGGCAACGACCTCGGTTGTTTCCGTATCCTCAGCTTCACACGCGATCCCGACGGAAAACTCGCTGCGAATAGCGGAGATGGCTGGGTCCTCGCCGTTGAATTTGGTGACACTCCGCGGGCCTACTCCATTCTCGCGTACGGGCAAAGCAGGCTCGCGAATTCACCCTGGCACGCAGACCAGGCGGCGATGTTTGCAAAAGGCGAATTAAAAAAGGTCGCATTTGCCCGGCCCGAGATCGAAGCCCAGGCAGTCTCGCGCTTCCGTCCGGGTGCAACCCCTTTGCGATAAAAGCGCGATCGGCCCAACACGACCGCGAGGTTTTTCGGAATGGGAAATTCAAAAAAGGCGTAGAGGCTGATCAAGCCTCACGCCCTTTTCTATGTTTTTACCGATATCCCGAACAAAGAGGCATACCGCGTCTGTTCTTAGCTTGAAGCCTTCTTGCTCCGGGCTTTTTTCTCGGTCGGTCTTGTCTTTGGCGCGGAGGCTTTCGCCTTTGGGGCTGCCGCCTTCTTCGGAGCAGTGAGGCCCGGGCCTTTGAGCATAGCGGACCAGCGGTAGTCCGGCGCCTCAAACCCCGTTTCAAGCTTTTTGAAAATAAACTCGGTCATCGCGTTCACGATCCAGTTGTGGTTATATTCGCCTACGGATGCGATCTCGGCATCCGGTGCGGGATTCATAAAGTCGATCGCGTATGGAATACCATCCTTGATGGCAAATTCGACCGTGTTCAGGTCATAGCCGAGAGCCTTGCAAATGGTGATGACATCCTTTTCGACACGTGCGTGGAGTTCGGGCGAGAGGTAATTCTCGACGTTCACATACTGCATTCCGCTCAAATAAGGCTTGGACGGGTCGTACGGCATAATTAGTACCTTCTCCTGCCCGACGCAATAGCAGCGGACGAACTGGTCGTATTCGATGCCCTCCTGCAAAGTCATGCAGAGCGTACCCGTTTTGTTGTATTCATCCCACAATTCTTCGAGCGAATTGACCCTGGATACATTCTTCCAGCCGCCGCCGTCGAACGGTTTGAGAAAGGCCGGGAAGCCAACGTGATCGACGACCGCCTCCCAATTAAGCGGAAATTCGAGGTTGCGAAGGCTTTCGGGTACGATCGAATCGATATATTTTTCCTGCGGAAGCAGGACCGTTTTCGGGATCGCGACGCCGAGCTTGGTCGCAAGGCTAAAATTGAAAAATTTGTCGTCTGCCGACCACCAGAATGGGTTGTTGATGATGTAAGTCCCTTCCAAAGCCATGCGTTTGAGCGTGGCGCGGTAGTAAGGCACCTCGTGCGAAATGCGGTCGATGATCACATCATAACGCTTCGGTTCGTCCAAACGGATGCCGCCGAACGTGGCCATCTCGGCAACGACCTTTCCGCCGCCCTTTTCATTGATACTGTTGATAATTGATTCCGGGAACGTGAGCTCGCGTCCCGCAATGATTCCTACTCGCTTCATAGATTTAATTTATTCCTTTCCCAATAACTTAAAGTTGCCTATTGATTAAATTGACTGACTGATTAAAACCTGACATTTTATTTGATTCTGCCGACCTTATCAAGGCGCTGTCCGGCAAACTTGAGTTTGTCGCTCTTCCGACGCGACAACAAACTGAAGTTTGTTGGACTTTGTTGGACTGTGTTCGAAACTAGCGGTTTGCTTCGGGGAGAAGTTCGTAGTTGCCCATTTCCCGATTGTAGGAATCGAGCGCACCTACCGAATCGGCGGTAGCGTCGAGCATCTGCTTGGTCATTGCGATCGAATCGGAAAGCTGTTCAAAATCGAGCAGGGAGAATTTCTCAGGCGTTGACATTGTGACGATCTCGTCATTAAGGTAGCTGAAAAAGTTCTCGATCGACTGAAGCTGTCCCTCGACAAGCTTTACACTTCGCTCGATCTCATCGAACGAGGCAACGCGGCGTTTTAAGATCTCGACGTTCGTTTGCTGGATACGCCGAGTTCTTTCATCGCCCGCGCTTTCAGCGGCACGATAGGCCTGCGAAAGCTGGTTGTGCACGGCTTGGCGGTTTATCGATTTCAGATGCTGCTTACGGCGCCGGTAAACGTCCAGCAGATCGACAAAATCTTCCCACCGCTGGTCAAGCGTCACCAAATTACTCGGCAGCGAAGCCGCACCTGTAAATTTCTTATAATTGTCCTGGATCTTTTCCTTTAGCCAACGAAGATATTCTACCGCCTCGCGTTCGCGGGGAGTGAAAGTCTTGATCAGCTTTTCGCGCGCGCTTCGGCTGGCCAGGAAGAGGCGCTCTTTTTCGCGGTTTTGGACCAGTTGGCGGTACCACGGAAGATTTGGCAAAGTCAGCATGTAAGCAACTTCGAAGATAAGTGCGATGAGTAGCGGAATGACGCTTCCAGTATAAGCCGCAGCCACGGCAAAACCTGCCAAGCCCCAAAAGTTGAAGGGTTCCTTGACCGCCTCTTTCGCATAGCTAGAATTGAATTTTGTTAACTGCTGCTGATATTTCGCCAGATCTGCCATAAAGCCAGCCAATCAATAAATTAACTTAAAGTTTCGATGCAATTCCTTTCAATTCGACTGCTTGGCTTCGTTCGCTTCGTTTACGATAACCTCTTCAAGCACGTCCTCGTCATTCTTAGCAGACGTCCCTGCCTCGATCTGTTTGCTCTCCACGCTCTTTCCTTCACCCAAGAGGCCCATCTGTGATTTGTATTCTAGCAATTTGTCCTGAAGCTGAATATCCATCGCCTCACGTTCGATATCCTGCATTTGGGTGTCAACATTGCTCGAACCAAGCTGCAATTTCGCCTCGGCGGCGGCAACACGGCGGTCGATCTTTTCGCGCATCTCGTTGAATGTAGAAGCGTCGTCGCCGATGTTGAACGTCTCCATTGTCTGGGCAAGCTGTTCCTGAAGCTTGGCCTGCTTAGCTGCGGAGATAAGCTGCATCGCCTCGGCGGTGCGCTTTTTCATATTAAGGACGTAATTGTCACGTGCCTTCAAGGCTTGCTTGGACGAAAGCGATGCCTGTTCAAGCTGGGCCCCGGTCCGTTCAAGGTCAATCTGGGCCTGTTGAAGCTGCCCGATATAAGCCGTTGCAATATCGTCACGCCCCATTTTGACCGATGCCTTGATCTTCGAATCGAGATCGACCACCTGTTTTTCAAGGTTCTCGTTATTCTTCAGCAAAAGGCGCTCGGTTGCCATGACCTGCGCCACCGAATTATTCAGTTCGGGTACACGGTCCCGCATGTCGCGGATCGTCTGCTGCAGCACCAACTCCGGGTTTTCAATCTTATCGAGAGCCGCACCGGTGCTCGCCCGAAACACTCTCGTTATCCTCGCCCACAATCCCATTTTATCTATCCGCTCCTAAAAATTGTATCTAAAGAACTTTCTGCCAAATCGACTACGATGGCGTAAATCGAGAAGTTGCATTTTACTGGGTCAGTATAACAGTAATTCCGTGCAAATGGATAACATTAGGTCACTTTTGGATGGTAAAATTTGGTTCTCGCCCAATTTGGTTTACAGTTAATTGAAAAATCTCAGCGCTTACCAATTACGATATGAAAGAAAAACTTTCGACAATCATTGAATCGCTCGACGCTCGGCTAATGGAAAACCATCGTTTTGATAAGAAACTGTTTTCTGAACTGAACGAGGACCAGCGGCAATTGGGCATTGTTTCGGATGACCGACCGTTCTCGCCGTTTCTACGCCCGCAGTTCTTCACCAGGGCACTGTATGCGAAGATCACCCGTGCCGCCGAGTGGCTGGCCGATGCCTTTGACCGCATGACGCTTGCAGCCTTGGAAGATGACGAAATTTTGGCGGAGCTGGGTCTGACCGAGACCGAAGAGCGGTTTGCCCGGATCGATCCCGGCTATCCCGGCGTTTGTAATTCAAGCCGCTTGGATGCGTTCATTTCGGGGGGTGATTTCAAGTTTTTGGAATATAACGGCGAAACGCCGGCGGGAATAGTCGATCAAATGCAGATCGAGAAGGTTTTGGCCCGCGTACCTGAGACGCAGGCGTTTCTGAACGAGAACCGGCACTGGCTTCCGCGGCCGCACGTTAAACTTCTCGGCGCACTAACCTCCGCTTATCGCGACTTCGGCGGCGAGAAGGAAAAACCCAACATTGCCATTGTCGATTGGGACGGCGTATCCACTTATAGTGAATTTGAGGTGCTTCAGGAGTTTTTTGAATCCAGCGGACATTCAACGGTGATTGCCGATCCGAGAAAGTTGGAATATGACGGCAAGAAACTCTCGGTGGGAGAGTTTGAGATCGATATTTTTTACAAGCGCGTCCTTATCCACGAGTTGTTCGAACGCTCGCCTGACGATCATCCGCTGTTACAGGCATACCGCGACGGCAATATCTGTATGGCCAACTCTTTCCGGACAAAGATCCCGCATAAAAAAGCGAGTCTCGCGGTTCTTGGAAATGAAAAATACGCCCGCTTGTTCACGCCCGAACAGCTTGAAATGATCCAAAGGCATATTCCATGGACGCGGCGTGTCAGCGACCGCCAGACAAAATATAACGGTGAAACGGTCGATCTGCTCGAATTCATCCGTCACGAACGCTCAAAATTTATCCTTAAGCCAAATGACGATTACGGCGGTTCAGGCATCGTAGTCGGGTGGGAAACCACCGAAAGCGAGTGGGATGACGCCGTCCAATCGGCACTTGGCGACCCGTTTGTGGTGCAGGAACGAGCCGATGTCGAAAAGGTCCGGTTCCCGATGTACGACACCGAAGCCACGATGGAAGAACTATTGATAGATTTTGATCCGTTCCTGTTTCGGGGCAAGGCTGAGGGTGGATTGGTCCGCCTTTCCGCCCAGTCGCTGGTAAACGTTGCTGCAGGCGGCGGCGAAACCGCTCTTGTCGTCCTGGAAGATCTCTGATCATTCCGCTCTGCCCAAATTGGTCGATTGCAAGTTTTTCCGACGGCCGGCGTTCAGATAGTGTAAATGGCCGTTCTCCCCAAATTACAACGGTCTACTAAAATTAGGCACTCTCGAGGCGAATTGGAAGACTGCGAACCGATCGGACATGCTCGGGAAAAACCATATTATTATGCGAAAGATCACCGCGTGGATGTTGCTGTCAGCTATCTATATTAGCTCGATCGCACCGGCCATAACCTCAGTTCAGGCCCAAATTATCGGAAAGGCAAAGAACATAAAAATGCAGGAACATCCGCCAGGATTGACATTTCGCTTGAGTGAGGGCTCGGAAGGCGCGGAGACCCGGGAAACGCAG
>JBGTJP010000020.1:0-19965 GCA_041745075.1 Pyrinomonadaceae bacterium
CGCTTGAGAATATTGCGGTAACGCCTTCTTTTGCAAGGGCCTCGGCCGTCACGTGGGCCTGATGCCGTCCCAGGTCAGAAAGCGGCGTCGGCCCGTGCCCGCCAAAACGCCCCTCGGCATTTCCGGCTGATTGGCCGTGTCTTACTAGGAAGAGTTTTGTAATGGGCACTTTTTCGATCTATCTCAGGTCTGTACAGAGTATCAGTCGCCTGCTTTACTCCTAAAGGCAAAGAAAACCCATGCGATCACCAGAAATCCTATACCGGTTACGATGGGCGGAAGTATAATGGTCTGGCCCGAAAAGAGGCCGAGAAATCCTATAAATAAACCCAAAACGGCAAGGGCGACCGCCGCGATCGTAAGTATTGTCTCTCGTTTCACAATGTTTTTATGCCGCTACCGCTTCGGCCTCTGCGTTCAGTTTTTCTGCTTGATAGTGCGTCCGAAGAGCGTCGATAAATTCGTCCAATTGGCCTTCAAGTACCAGGTCGAGTTGGTGGACGGTCAGGCCGATGCGGTGGTCGGTGACGCGGTTTTCTTTAAAATTATAGGTGCGTATCTTTTCGGAGCGGTCACCGCTGCCGACCATCGACTTACGCTCAGCCGAAAGTTCGTCGTGCTGTTTTTGCTCTTCAAGCTCCTGCAAACGGGCCCGCAGGATGCGCATGGCCTTTTCCTTGTTCTTGATCTGCGACTTTTCGTCCTGCATCGAAACCACGACGTTGGTCGGAAGATGTGTTAGCCGCACCGCGGAATAGGTCGTGTTTACCGACTGGCCGCCCGGCCCCGACGAGCAAAAATAATCGACTCGAAGATCTTTCGGATCGACCTGAACATCGACCTCTTCGGCTTCGGGCAGCACGGCGACGGTTATAGCGGAAGTGTGAATTCGCCCCGACGTTTCGGTTTGGGGCACCCGCTGGACGCGATGAACGCCCGATTCATATCGTAATTTGGAATAGACCTTATCGCCTTCGATCATGGCAAAGGCTTCCTTTATGCCGCCAACGCCGGTATCGGCCGCGTCCATTATCTCCATTTTCCAGCCTTGCCGTTCGGCGTATCGAGCGTACATCCGCAATACTTCGGCGGCAAAAAGAGTCGCCTCATCGCCGCCCGTTCCAGCGCGGATCTCGAGAATGACGTTCTTTTCATCGTTCGGGTCCTGCGGAAGGAGAAGGACTTTCATCTCTTCTTCCGCTTCCGGCAGCTTTGCTTCGATCTCGTCGATCTCGGCAAGGGCAAGCTCGCGCATCTCCTCATCGCCGAGATCAAGCATCTCTTTGGCTCCCGCAAGCGCCTCGGTCATCTTCCTGACTTCGCGATACTTCTCGACAATGATCCCGAGGTTCCTATGCTGCTTCATCAGCTTTGCATAGGCCGACATATCGGACATGAACTCCGGGGATGAGATCTGTTCGGTCAGTTCCTCGTAGGATCTTTCGATCTGTGCCAGTTTCTCCAACATAAGAAAACCTTTGCCCGCGAATTGCGCGAATAATACGAATAAAGAAAAGCTATACTAGCGTTATTGGCGCATATGAATTAATTCTTTAAGCCGTTTGCGGTTCGAGTTTGAGCGATTCATCCAACGCCTTGATCGCAACTTCGAGCTGTTCGCCATCGGGTTCCTGTGTCGTGATGTTCTGGAGCCAAAGGCCCGGCAGCGTCATTATCTTGAAAATAGCGCCGGACTCCTTTTTCGCCGCATATCGGATGATCTCGTATGACAGACCCGCGACCAGCGGCATTAGCGCGATCCGCACGACAAGATTCAGCCACATAGCGTCGAATTTGATGACCGAGAACAACACGATCGCGACCAGCATAACGACCATCAAGAACGAAGTTCCGCAACGCGGGTGCTGGCGGCGCATGGTGGCGGCGTTTGCGGGCGTCAGAGCGAGGCCTTTTTCCCAGGTAAAGACGGTCTTATGTTCGGCCCCGTGATATTCAAAAACACGGCGGATGTCCTTGAGGTACGACATCGAAAAGATCATCACGACAAAAAAGAACATCCTGACAATGCCGTCGATCAGGTTAAAGGCCACCCACGAATGCGGTTTGACCTCCCAAATATACGCCTTGGCTGTTTCCCACCAGCCTGCCATTTCGGCAATGACCGGTGCTTCGGCCCAGCCGGCGTAAATGAAGCCGACGTTCGTCAAAAGCAGCGGTGCGACGATGAAAAGCAGAATATTAAATCCAAGCGCAAAGATGATCGAGCCGATCGCGCCCGCCGACTGGGCCGCCTTCTTTGGCTTGGCTTCATCCTTTTTCTCAGGCATTATCACTTTAACCGGGGCCTTTGTGAAATTTTCGTCAACCGTGCCGTCCACCAAAACCGCTTGGGTTTCGAGGGCTTTTTCCTTGGTGAGTTCTTCCTGCTCCTTCAGATCGTCTTCGTAAATGCGGGCCGAAAAATTCAAAGCCTTTATGCCAAGCGCCATCGACTGGATGAGCGTCGCACCGCCGCGCAAGACAGGCCAGCCAAGCCATTTGTACTTATCGCTCCACTTCGGCAACGTTTCGGCCGTCGTCACGATCGCGCCGTCCGATTTCCGGCACGCGATGGCATAGGCCGATGGCGTACGCATCATAACGCCTTCCATCACGGCCTGGCCGCCGACGATCAGGTCGCGCTCCATGGCGAAGACTGTGTGCAGAAAGCGGAGTTTTCTTGACGATGATCTTTTGTTCATATTGCCCTGTTAGATAGCATCGGTGCCGAATTGGATGTTCGATTTAATCACAGATCTAAGAACTCCAATCCCAAACTCGAATGCGAAACCAAAAGCACCGGCCTCTTTTTTCACGTGCCGCGTGCATTTTTCAATACACTCAAGCGGCAGGCGCCAAAAGAGGCCGGCGTCAATTTGTACAGCTAATACTGTTGTCTTAAAAGTGCCATGTAAGTTCAAGCCTCCGCGGTTTCGGTTGCCGCGGCCGGTTCTGCTTCAGGAGCCGGGGCAGCAGCCTGGACCGTCTCGGTCTGTCCGCCGCGTGCATAACGACGCTTGAAGCGGTCAACGCGTCCGGCGGTATCGACCAGCTTTTGCTTGCCGGTAAAGAACGGATGGCAGTCCGAACAAATTTCGACGTGCAGGTCTTCGCTCATGGTCGAGCCTGTCTTGAACGAATGCCCGCAGGCACAGATCACGTTTATTTCCTGATAGTTAGGATGAATTTCCGGTTTCATAATCTCACTTTCCTTCGCCGTAGATAAGCGATGTGCGATATAACGCAATCTTTAATAATACGCCGGAAACTTTAGGCGGTCAAGCAAATGGCGGCGGGATGTCATGAGTTCTCGGCGTGACCCCGTGGCCTCCGTGTCTTCACTTTGTGATCTTTGCGTTGAGTATAGGCCACGGAGGGACAGATACGAAGGTCACAAAGGAGAATCAGATCGAAAATTCACGTCGTACATGCTTTATTTTCCGCTCGGCTTAAATGTCTCGTAAATGTCGATCCATTCCTGCGGGGTCATTTTTGCGGCCAGTTCGCCGATGAGAGCGACCGGAACATCTTGCGGTTTTTTGAAGCGGATGCACGATTTACCCATATCGAGCTTTTTGCTCGAATGCTTCGGCCATTCGGCGTTGAACCAATCGAGCAGCGGCCCCGACGAATAAATACCCATATGATAAACGGCGATGTGGTTTTTCTGCGAGGCAATATTTAAAAAGGGAAGCGGCGTTTTTGGGTCGCAGTGATACCCGGCCAAATAAAGCTTATGCGGCACCACCCAGCCGAGCGAGCCGTAGCTCATCACTTCCTCAAAGCCCTTTGGCAGGTTTTTATTTATCGCCGAGCGGAGTTTGCTCATTACATCTTTGCGATCTTCCGGCAGGGTGACGATGTATTCTTCGGGCGTTACGGCGTTTGATTGCACTGTCTAGGCTCCTCGTATTTTTGAATTTTAGAGCAATGTTTCATGATTTTTATTACTCTTCCGCAATTCGGCTCGAGAAGTTAAATAAACAAAATGGTTCCCGGGACGAAACAGAAAAGGAAGTAGCCCGAAGAGTTTCCATAATATTTTGCTTCGAACAACTCGCGCGCGTGGCATATCGCGGTCAATAAATGAATACTTCATGTGTTCAGAACTCATTAGCATATATTGTCCGTCTTCCGCATCCGCAGGCACAACGAAACTACAACATAAACCTTCTCCACAGGCAGCAAAGGCCGTTAGCCCCAGGCCAAGACCCTTTTGTTTTCCAGTCTCGAAATGGGACTTGGCAAGCTTTTCATTCTCCCTTGGTAGCGGAAGTTTCATCCAGAAATCCGTCCGATACGTGTCCGTCTTTCGTGAGAAAATATCTTCCTTGAATACCCACAAAATTGGCTTTGCTATTCCATTGGCCGTCAGAAAAGCGGTGAACTCATTTTTCGCATCGTCGAAGTTCGTTTCGTGAAGGTTCATATAAACGGAATATCTTCAAATATATTATCCAAATCCTTCGTTGCAGGCTTGAGATTGGGAATACGGGTCTGACCAATTATTGCGACCTTTCGAGGCATGACGTGCTTCTGAGTAGTTCTTCGAGCCGCTGTTGGCCGATGCCGTAGAATGATTTTATCTCGACGATCTGACCTTCGATTTTATCAGTTTTTTGCGATTTCACATTCCGCGTTGCGACGAGCATATTGTTTTTTGGTGTGTGCTCGGTGGATACGAATTCAAATAATTTTGTTGAGTAACCGCAGCGTTCAAGCAGCAAAGAGCGGAGGCCGTCGGTTATTGTTTCGGCGGTGCGTTCTAGCATGATGCCGTGTTTCAGGATGCCGGCCAACATTTCGGGCGGCGTGATCTGCGGGCGAAGCTCTTTGTGACAGCAGGGAGCGGCGACGATGATCTCGGCTTTTGACGTGATGCCTTTGTAGAGTGCGTCGTCGGTGGCGGTGTCGCAGGCGTGGAGGGCGATGAGGATATCGACATCGCCGGGCTTGAAATCGGCGATCGTGCCTTCGACAAAATTGAGGCCGTCGAAATTTCCGGCCTTTGCGATCTCGTTGCAAAGGCGGACGAGTTCGGGGCGTTGCTCGACGCCGGTCGTGTGGATTTGATTTGGGCTCCCCTTCTTACGAAGGAGGGTTGCGTCTGTGTTGCGGCTCTGGGCGGATGGTCCAGCTTGTGCGTTGTCCGACGAAGAGAGAACGACCTCGTCAGCGGAAGCCGCTGCTGCCACCCCTCCTTCGAAAGGATGGGAGTTTAAGTCGACCACCCCGTGAGCGTCGATGTTACGCCCTTGCTCACGCGCGGGCTTCTGCAAATAGTCGTACAGTGCGAACGTCAGATAGCCTTTGCCGGAGCCCATATCGACGATCCGCAGCATCTTTCGGCCTTTAAGTGATGATCGTTCGATCAGGCCGTCCAGGATCTCGACGAACTTATTGATCTGCCGCCATTTGTCCTGCTGAGAGGAGCGGATCTTTCCATCGTCGGTGGCAATGCCGAGTGCTTTTAGATAGAAGGCGTTCGGATCGATCAGCGTTTTCTTTTCGCGGTCGTGTGCGGCGGCGGGTAACGTCGTGAACGTCGGTTTACCGGTTTTGAGACGAGAATTTCGCTTGCCAAGATCAAGCTGAAAGTCATTTGCCGTCGTGAACAAATGGCCGCTGCGAAAGCCAGAATCGAGCAGTTTGCCAACCTCTGCGACGCCTTCTGCAAAATCGAGATTCCGAACCGAATCGCGGTTTTCGTGCCGATATTGAAAAAGCAGCCGCCTCCCTTTTTTAATCTCGACCAGCCGCACAAATATCTTTTGCGGATGAGCGTCCGCGCCTTTATACTTGCCTAAAGTCAGTTTTACAAACGTCTCGTCCGCGAGGCTAGCTTTTAGCTCTTCGATAAATTGTTCGATCTTTTCGTTCATTTAAAAACACCCCTTTGCGTTCTTTGCGGGCTTTGCGTGAGATCAAATCCTCTAACGCAAAGCCCGCAAAGAACGCAAAGAAACCTGAGAGAGGCCTTAACTTATGGAACCAAGGTTAGCACAAATGGAAAACGATAAAAATCACATTTTGGCCGAGCAGTTTACCGGCGGGATCGCATACCTGCTCCGCGAAACTTTCGAAGGCTCGCCCGAAGGCCAGCCGAGCGCTTATCTTGACCGCGGTGTCGGGATCTTTCCGACGCTCGAAAAATTGGCGGCGGATGCGGCCTCGAAGGAATTTCACGGCACGACGATCGCCGCACAGACCGAGCATGCGAAATTCTACCTCGACCGAATTTGCGAATTCGTCAACGGCCGTCCCGATTCGGTAAATTGGGAGGACAGTTGGCTTATAGAAACGGTGAACGATGCCGAGTGGGACGCCCTGCGTTCGAGCGTGAGAAGATCATATGAAAACACGCTTCGCTGTCTGGCAACTGTCGAAGAATGGACCGAAGACCGCACCGGCATGGCCATCGGAATGGTCGCCCACACTGCGTATCATCTTGGGGCGATCCGGCAAATCGCGAAAGGATATTTGTCCACAGATAAACACAGATGAGCGCGGAGATTGACTATGTGGAAGATTGGAAGTTCGAGAATTTTGCTTACGCTGTTGGTTGTCGTGGGAACTCTCCTATTCAATCAAGCGTCGTATTCGCAGACTGAACCGGAGAAGACGAAAGAAGATGAGGAAGTGTGCAAGCAGGGCAAGAAAGTGCGCGACCCTTTGATCGAAGAGGCCGAACGTGATCAGTTTAATGTAAGGCGGGTTGAAATCGTCGGAAGCACATATAATCGTGATCGGGAATTCCGAAGACGAATGTTCATGACTAACGAAGGCGACATTTTCACTAGGAGGAATCTAGAAAAAGCAGTAAAGCGAATTTCGAAGATGAATACGATCTTCCCGATCATGATGGAGAATGTTGAGGTTCGATTGGATCGAACTTATATGGAAATTGATATCGTGTTTTGCGTAAAGCAGAAACCGAAACGGTAAACCTATGAATCATATATTTCATCTTGCTTTTCCCGTTAGCGATCTCGACGCAGCCCGTGAATTTTACGCTGGGGTACTTGGATGCGAAGAAGGGCGCAGTTCGGAGCGTTGGATCGATTTCAACCTTTTTGGCCACCAGATCGTAACGCATTTTGCCGAGGACGGTACGGGCATCAAAGCGACCAACCACGTAGATGCCGATCATGTTCCCGTACCCCATTTTGGCATCGTTTTGCCGATGGCGGAATGGGAAGAACTTGCCGAAAAGCTAACGACGAAGGGCGTCGAATTTGTCATCGAGCCGAAGATACGTTTTGCCGGCGAAGTTGGCGAACAGGCGACGATGTTCTTTCTCGACCCGAGCGGGAATGCTCTGGAATTCAAAGGGTTCAAAGATCTTTCGCTCGTTTTTGCAAAATAGTTTCAGTTTTCCGCTTTCACTTTTCAGTTCTTGCGGAAGATTTTCTTCGGAAAAACTGAGAACTGAAAAGTGAAAACTGAAAATGTAAGATTTGACTTGTCACATATGAAATACTTGATTCTAGTACTGACGGTTGTTATTGCCGGAGGTTCTTTCGCCCAAACGCCGTCACGCACCATTGCCGTCACGATCGATGATCTTCCCGTCGTCTCGACCCGCCGCGATATTGAAACCCGTCGCCAGATAACAAAAAAACTACTTGCTCATATTACAGAGGCGAAGGTCCCGGCAATAGGTTTCGTCAATGAGAATAAGCTTTTCGATGGCGATAAGCGCGACGAACAGCAGATCGATCTGTTGCGGATGTGGCTTGATGCCGGGCTCGACCTCGGTAATCATACGTTTTCGCATCGGAGTGTCGACGCCATCGCGGTAAAGGAATATCAGGACGATATTTTGCGCGGTGAAGTTATCACAAAAGAACTGCTGAAAACCAGAAACCGCGAGATGCGCTATTTTCGCCATCCGTTTCTGCAAACCGGATCGGATATGGAGGTCAAGAATGCGATATACAAGTTTCTTGCCGATCATAACTACACGGTCGCTCCGATCACCTTCGACAATGCCGATTACATATTTTCGCGGGCTTACGACATTGCTTTTGATAAAGGCGACCGGAAGTTGATGAAAAAAGTAGGGGAGGCATATGTGCCGTATATGGAGAAGAAGCTCGAATATTGGGAGCGGCAGTCCGTCAAGCTGCTCGGCAGGGAAATGAGCCAGACGCTTTTAATTCATGCAAATTTTATCAACTCGGATTATTTCGACGAACTAGCCGCGATGTTCAAAAAACGCGGGTATGAATTCGTACCGCTCGAAGAGGCTTTGAAGGACGAAGCATATGAATTGCCTGATAATTTTACGCGTCGTGCGGGAATTTCCTGGCTGCACCGCTGGGCTTTGGACCGGGGCCGCGAATACGTTTTGCCCGATGAACCAAAGGTTCCCAAATTCGTCCTCAAGCTTTCCGGTTTTGATTCCGAATGAAAAATAGTGCTGAGATCGTCATTATTGGCGCCGGTGTGGTGGGTGCGAGCGTCGCCTACCACCTCACGGCACTCGGTGCGCGGGATGTGCTGATCCTCGAACGCGAATCGCGGCAGGGAATGGGCTCGACAGGAGCCGCTACGGGCGGTGTGCGGGCGCAATTTGAGACCGAGATCAATATAAGAATGTCTATGTATTCGCTGGCGTTTTTTAAGGATTGGGAATTTGATTGCGAGTACGAGCCGGCCGGCTATTTGTTTTTTGCAACGACCGACAAGCAGTTCGATTATCTAAAAAATAATGTTGAAAAGCAGCGAGGCCTTGGCGTAACCGATGTTGATATTGTTGACAGAGAATCGATCCGGCGTCTCGTTCCGATCCTCAACTGCGAAGACATTGCGGGCGGCAGCTTTGGCCGGAATGACGGATTTATAAACCCTTTAAGGGTGATGGACGCCTTTACCGACGGAGCGTTACGGAATGGAGCAACGATCGAGTTTGAAACGCAAGTCCTTTCCATCGAAACAAAAGGCGGCAGGGCGACCGCCATTGAAACAAACCGTGGCCGCATTGAATGTGAAAACATCGTGCTTTGCACCGGTGGGTGGGCAAAGTCTTTAGCGGCGACAGCTGGGATAGACCTTCCGGTCGAACCCCAGCGGCGGCAGATCGTGTGGGCACATTCGGCCAAGCCACTTCCACCTGACTTGCCGATGGTGATCGATATCGGAAGCGGATTTCATTTCCGGCCGGCGCGGGATTTTGCATCAGCCCAGAAGAACCGGGTCGCGGGCTCTGCCGGTTCTGACGTCCTTTTCGCATACCCGGATCCCGATGAACCAACCTCGACGAACACCGAATTTGACGAGGCGTTTATCGCCAAAGTTTATTATCGCGCAAAACATCGGGCGCCCTTTCTCTACGATTGCAAAGTCATCCGTGAAAAATGCCGGGCGGGACTATACGAGAACACACCGGACCATCATGCGATTCTCGGCGGGTGTGAGATCGACGGATTGTATTTTGCGAACGGCTTTTCCGGGCACGGCGTGATGCACTCGCCGGCAACGGGCCGCGCATTGAGCGAGATCATTCTCGATGGGAAGGCAAGTTTCCTAGACGTTTCGTGTCTCGGCATCGAGCGGTTTGAAAAAGGGGACCTGCTTCATGAAACTGCTTTCATCTAAACGAAATTGAACGCCTGTTTTGTGGGGGTCGATAGCTTCCACCAGTTGGCATCCGTGCCACACAGGCCATTCACATTAGGGAAGTACGACGAAATCTACGCAAAAGTATTCCTTTTTTGCCGCTTAACCCGTATCATTAAGAAATGATACTGCGTATTTTTGCGGTACTCGCTGCGACCTTTACCCTTATCTCAAACGGCTTGGCAAACGACGGGAATTCATTTTTCCTGCTGCCGGGAGAACCTCTGATCCGTATTGGGCTGTCAACTAACGCCAGCTCAGTCTCGATCACCACGGCCGATTCACAGCTTGTCGTTTATTCGCCGGAAGAGCCGGGCAGATTTTTGGCGACGAACCGCGTTTCGGTATCGGCCAGAGCGTACCGGCCGCCGGAAATAGAGAATTACCGGTTCGAGATCCAGAACGTGGCTTCCGCGGAAGAGGCGAACGACGTTGCAAAGGAAGTGAGGGAGGCGACGGGCGAATCGGCTTTGATCAGCATCGACACGGCGACGAACACCTGGAAGATATGGGTCGGCGGTGTGTTCGAAACTCCTGAGGAGGCCGACGCGTTCAAGGCGTCCCTGGCTGAAAAAGGCTTTGAGGATGCCGTGAAAGTCACGGAGAAAAAGACCGTGCTATCCGATGATGCGATCGCCCTGTCGCAGCAGGTGCGGACGGCGGGGAAGTCGCAGGTACGGAGCATCGTTAAGCCGATCTCCGATACTCAGCCGCTGATAGGCCCGCCGTCAGTCGATCCGAATCTTCGCGAAGTTATTGTTAACGGCCCGAGCGCAACGGCGAAATATGCTTCTCTTAAATCCGTTTCATTCGGTTCGATGAATGAGCGATACCACCCGGTACGGCTCAATGGCAAGGCTTATCGCGGAAAGATCGAGGTCTTTGTAAACGCGAGGGGTTCATTGACGGTAGTTAATGTCGTGCCGATCGAGGAATATCTTCTCGGCGTCGTTCCGGCCGAACTCTCTCTGCCGCAGCTTGAGGCCCAAAAGGCCCAGGCGATCGCCGCCAGAACGTATGCCCTTGCCAATATTAATGGATATGGGGCGCAGGGCTTTGATATGGTGCCCACCGTTTGGTCACAGGTTTACAAGGGCGTTTCGATCGAAACAAAGATGGGAACGCAGGCCGTTCGCGAAACACGCGGAATGGTCGCAACTTATGGCGGCAAGCCGATAATGGCCTACTTCACTTCGACCTGCGGCGGCCGGACGGAGAATTCAGAGAATATCTTCGACCACGCCGAGCCGTACCTCCGCGGCGTCGAATGCTCGCTGGAAGGGCACAAGCATTTCGATCCTTTCCTCATTACGACGATTCGCCAACCCGCGAAATTGCGAGACGACGCGAATCTTGAGCTGGCCCAGTGGATGTCCTTGCTCGCGGTCAATGGCTTTTCGCTGACGACCTCGCAAATGACCGATGCGTGGTTTGAAGAAACACCTACCCAGGGCGAAATGTCGAACTGGCTAAATCAGCTTGCATCGAAGTTTGGCAAAACCTTTCCGAATGTGAATAAAGACACAGCGAAGCCGATCGAACTGGCGCAGATCCTTACCGGCTTTATTTATGCTCCGGGAACGGCCGACACCCTCCTGAGCGATTCGGACATCAATTACCAGCTTTCATTTGATGACGCAGCGGAGATTCCCAAAGCAAGCCGGGCGGACATCGCGATGCTCCTGCGCGACGGATATTTCTCTCTTCATCCGGACCTCACCATCAAGCCGCAGAGGCACTTTTCGCGGGCAAGGATGCTGCGGCTTATCCGGCAGATCTACGAAAAGAAAAAATGGATGCCGACCCTCCAGACAGGCACGACCAAAGCCACCGTCGATGGCAAACTGGTCCTCAGATCAGGAAAAAGCGAAAGGCAAGTCATCGTAAAGCCTGACGTGTTTCTGTTTCGGAAGTTCGGCGGGGTGCTTTATCCGGTCAAAGAAGCTGCTCTGGTTGGGGGCGAAACGGTCAGATATCAAACGGATTCCGCCGGATCGGTCTGGTATCTCGAGATCGAGCCGACCGATATGCCAACGGTCGCCGAAAATATGTCGCCCTTCACCAACTGGAGTACGACCGTCGGAGCCGGCGCGGTCCAGTCGCGGCTCTCAAGATATGTTCGCGGGATCGGTACGCTTTATGATGTGAACATCAAAACCAAAGGCTATTCGCGTCGCGCCGTCGAATTGGAGATCATCGGGTCAAACGGAACTAAGACCCTAAAGGGCGGCAAGATACGCTCGGCCCTGCGCTTGAAAGAACAACTCTTTGTCATTAACAAACGCTATTCGGGCAATGCCGTTTCAAGTTACACATTCACCGGCCGTGGCTGGGGCCACGGCGTCGGCATGTGCCAATACGGCGCGTATGGATTAGCGAAGATGGGCGTCAAGGCGGACGAGATAATCAAGCATTATTACACAGGCGTAGAAGTAACGAAGGCGTATTAAGCGGGACACGCCAGCGACGGATCCCGCACTCAAGGCATTTGGTTTCAGGCAAAGGGATTTGTGTCCGCGCTCGGTCCGTAGATCGACGGAAGAGGAACGTCCAATTGGCGCAGATATGTGGAAAGCTGGCCGCGATGGTGATAATTGTGATTTAGCAAGATCGCACGCCAAAAACCGATCCGCGGCATTGCCATGAGCGTTTTGCCGCCTTTCGTCACTGTGTATTCGGCCATCGCACCCGGATCATCCGTCGAAGCGACGATATCTTTGGCCTTTTTCAAACTTTCCGCAAATGTTTTCAAGATATTTGCCCGACTTATTGCCTCCGGATCGGGCGGGAAGTCCGGCAATTCGATCGTATCGGGCTGAGTAAGTTCGGCAACGTTTCCCGGAAGCGTGGCAATGTGCATCGCCAATTCGCCGAGCGACTTCGCTTTCGGATGTGGCCGCCAGCTCAATTTGTCTTCCGGTACAATTTCGAAAAGCCTCTTTGTCGTTTCGGCTTCCTGATCCATTTCCATCAAGATCGAGTCCACCAATCTCATTTGTTTTGGTTCTGCTTGCATTTAATTTCTCCTTTTTACTAAATTCCGTGAATTATTTCGCCCTCATCCGATTGTTTCGAGGGTTGTGTTCAACTTCGGCCAAGCCGAGTTCTTCCATCAAAGGCGGGATATACATTCCAAACCGTCCACGAAGTCCTTTCTTGAGGCCATACCATCCGCCCACAGGATTTTCCGCCGAGCGGCCCCACGCCTCAACGGTACCTTCTTTTGCCGCCTTCTGTTCATCGGCACTGCCAAGCTCCATCCAATCGCCATGTTTTTTGAGCATCGCATGAAGGTCGTCGATGCACCGGGCATCGTAATTTAGTAAGGTCTTGCCAATCGTGCAGACGATTATTTCCTTGCCGTCTTTTACGTCCCGGTACATCTCGTATTCGGACGTGCCCGGCGGTGTTTTTAGTTTCCACGGATTCTCCTTCGTTCCCTTTGCCATTTTGGTCTCCTCTCTTCCGGACTTCGCCCTTGCGAATTATTGTTTCTCGTCTACCCTTCGACATCGTCTTTTATCCTAAGCAGCGTACTCGACCAGAGCTCGGAAAACGGGCCCATCCACCGCTCATATATCTGTCGGATCGGAACCGGATTGAGCGAATTTATCCGCCGTCTGCCTTCCTCGCGGGTGTTAACCAGATCGGAGTCGCGAAGCACGTCGATGTGCTTCATCACGGCATGACGGGTCATGTCCGGAAATGCCTCCACGATCTCGGTCGTGATCTTTGGCCCCGTTCGAAGCAGGTCGAGGATCGCACGACGGGTCGGGTCGGATAGGGCTTTCCAGACAGGATCGAGGTTATTCGCCATAGGCCTACGAGGTGCCTTTTGCCGCCTGCTCAAAATCTCCCTTTATGGCGTTTAGCATATGCAGCCAACCGGTCGCTACACCTTCGCGATGAGCGGGATCTATCATTCCTATTGCCCGATGGCGAAGCGTTACTCTGGTCCCGGCCGAAACCTTATCGAGTTTTATCTCAAGATGGTTCAACGCCGGATACGACATGAACAGCGGGCCGCTCAGCTCGATCAGCGATGGCGGTTTGATCACTTGCACATGGCCCCACAAATGCTGAATGCCGTCGCCTCGATCGCGAAACCAGCGTCCGCCCGCCCATTCTTCAAGTATCAAATTCATCGTCTCGCCATCAGGCCGAGTGTTGCCCTCGCCAAAACGATGAAGGACACTTTTGAAAACATCGCCGATGTCCGCGTTCATTTCTACATTCTGTTCGACGTCTAGCGTCAGATCTTCAATTTTCATAACATCGTTACCTCCAATATGTAATCAAAGAGTAACGTAACTAAATCATTACGTCAAGTTAAATTTTACAAAATAATCGCGGACCCGGATCTAACCTCGATCTAGCACACAAAATAATTGACTATATCTAAATATAATTGTTTAATATCGTTAGCGATATTTTAACGCTGCACGCCTGATTTGTCCGCCATAACCCGCCTGATGACTCCGCTGAAACGAATTTTCGCAGCTTTTTCTCTGTATATCTGCATCGCGGTTTTTTACCCGGTGCCCGGACAATATCGTTTTGACACCTGGACGACCGACGACGGGTTGCCGCAGAACGGGGTGCGCGAGATAACACAGACGCCGGAAGGGTATCTGTGGTTCACGACCTTTGACGGCCTGGTACGGTTTGATGGCGTCCGCTTTACGACCTTTAACAAAAGCAATACAAAGGGCATCATCAACAACCGTTTTACGGGTATCTTTGCCGACAAGGACGGCACGATATATGCGACGACGATGGAAGACGGCATTCTGACCATCTATCGTAACGGCGTGTTCACTTCATTTACGTCCGAACAGGTTCCAGGGCATTACATTGAACGCATCAAGAAAGGTGCAGACGGAGAACTAAGATTTTTGTCGATCGACGACGATCGCAAAGCCAAGAGCTGGTATCACCTCACGGAAGGCAAGTTTGAATTTATCGAGAAGGAAGCAAATTTCGAGAAGGGTGACGAAACTATCTATCAGGGCCGCGCAGGTATAAAATGGACGGTCTCAAAAAATGGCGTCACTGAATTGAAGGACGGGAGATCTACCTTTTTCCCGCTTGATCTTACCACGCTCAAGTTTGGCGTTAACCCTTTCGAGGATAATGAAGGCAATTTCTGGTTAGGCGAGTATCGTGTGCATCGGATACGCGATGGCAAACTAACCACTTTTGACAAGAAAGAAGGCCTGCCGCAAAACACGATCTATCATAAATTCTGGCAGGAAGAGGACGGCAGCGTTTGGTTTGCAAGCGGCGGCGGATCGACAACCGGCATTGGCCTTGCGCAGGTGAAGGACGATGATCTGGCAATTTGGAACGGCAAGGATCAGAAAATTGCCAATCGAATGATCCAAAGCGTTTTTAAGGACCGCGAAGGCACGACATGGCTTGCAACCGACAAAGGACTGGTCCGGAGGAGAAAACAGGTCATTCAGGGTTTCAGCACCGAGGCGGGCATCGACCATACGGAAATTTATCCGCTTTACCGCGACCGCGAGGGCAGTATTTGGATCGGTTCCTCCCGAGGATTGACCATCTACCGGAATGGAAAATTCGACACGCTTCGACTAAAGCCGTCACGGTCGAATATTCGTGGCCACGAGGCGTGGCGTGACGGCGTGATGTCGGTCCAATCGCTGTGGGAAGACCCGAACGGCAAAATGTGGGTTGGGCTAGCCGGCGGTATCTATCTTGTTCAAAACGGGATAGCCGAACCGTTTCACATGGGTTCGCATGTGTTTGCGATCAAAAACGACCGCTTTGGCAACGTTTGGGCCGCGACAAACGAAGGTCTGTTGCGCTTTAACAATTATAAATTAACCGCAAAATATTCGACCGCCGATGGATTGCCGAATGAGTTCATGACATTCATTTTTGAGGACTCAAAAGGAGTCTTGTGGTTTGGCGGCTATGGCGGGTTGACCAAATATGAAGACGGGAAATTCGTAAATTACACGGCCAACGACGGGCTGGCCGGCAATTACGTCCGCACTATCTATGAGGACCGCGAGGGAGTATTCTGGATCGGAACCTACGACGAAGGAATGAGCCGTTTCAAAGACGGGCATTTTGTAAATTATAAAGAAAAAGACGGTCTTTTTAGCAGCGGGGTATTTGCGATCGAGGAGGACGAAAGAGGATATTTTTGGATCAGTTCGAATCAAGGGATATATCGAGTGAATCGCCAAGAGCTTAACGAATTCGCCGACGGCAAGATCGCAAAGATCAACACCATCGGGTACGGAAAAGAAGATGGGATGCTCTCGAACGAATGCAACGGCGGCCGTCAGCCGGCGAGCCTGAGAGACGACGAAGGGAAGTTCTGGTTCCCGACGCAGGATGGCGTTGCTGTTGTCGATCCGCGAGCTGAGGAGACGAACCCGCTGCCGCCGTCCGTTGTTGTTGAGGAAGCGTTGGTCGATCGTCAGCCGGTCGATATTCACGGCGGGCTCAATATCGAGGCCGGGCAGAAGGACATTGAGATCCGCTATACAGGGATCAGCATGATCAAATCCGACCAGATCAAATTCAAATACAAACTCGAGGGCCACGACGCAGATTGGATCGATGCGGGAAACCGCCGGACGGCATATTACTCTTACCTGCCGCCGGGGAACTATACGTTTCGCGTGATGGCGGCCAACAGCGACGGTATCTGGAACGAAAAGGGTGCCGGCATTGCCGTCGATCTAAAACCATATTTTTACCAGACGACGTTCTTTTACCTGCTTTGTATCTTCGGGGTTGCCGTGGCACTTTTGGCTGTATGGAAGATCAGTGTTTACCAGCTTGAAGCCCGCGAACGCCGCCTGACCAGGCTCGTCGCCGAACGAACGGCGGAACTCGCGGCGGTGAATGTGAATTTGCAAAATCTCGCAAACTCGGACGGGCTGACAAAGATCGGAAACCGCCGCAGATTCGAGAGCTTTTTGGCTGACGAGTGGCACCGCGCTATTCGTTTCAAGACCGCTATCTCAATGGCGATGATCGATATCGATCACTTCAAAAATTTTAACGACGCCTACGGACATCAGGCCGGCGACGACTGTCTCCAGAAGGTTGCCGAGGCCCTTGCCGAAGCTATCAAGCGTCCGACCGATCTGGTGGCGCGATTTGGCGGGGAAGAATTTGCCCTAATTCTCGGCGGTACGGACGCGGCGGGAGCCCTGCTTGTTGCGGAAAGCGCCGTGGCGAATGTAATGAAATTGGCGATCCCTCACAACGGATCGAATACCAGCGAGTTTTTGACGGTGAGCGTCGGCATCGCGACCATATTCCCAAAATTGGAGACCAGCGAGGCCGATTTGATAAAAGCCGCCGACCTCGCCCTTTACCAGGCAAAAGAAGATGGCCGCAACCGGATCTATATTTTTGACGACGTTGCGGAGGACTCGATCAATTCCGTTATGCTCACGCGGGATCCGATCCTGATCAGCTAATTCCGTCAAAAGCCGCCTTTCTCGGCGGATCAACTATCTAAGCTAACCTCCGTGCGTGGGTCTTGCCAAATTTCCTACTCGGCGTACCAGCACTCCGGCAAAGGCATTGAAGCATTCGCGGTATTGTCACTGTCGAGGGGATGGGGAAAGTCTTTACGCGGAGCAGTCATCCGGATGCGGTCGTTTCTCAGGAAAGTAAATTCCATTACGCTTGGGAATTCCAGACCGTCTTTTTTTACCGAACCGCAGCAGTTGTTTGGATGAATGTGAACACAGGAATGGTGCTGAAGGACCTTTTCAAACGCACGCCGGACAAGATCGAAATAAGGCTTGTTCCAGACCTGCTCGAGGTTATGAAATTCGGCGACGACAATGCGGAATCGACGCATCAGGGCGTCCGACGTTGAAAGAAATACCTCGTATTCGTACCCTTCGATGTCGATCTGCAATAGAAGATCGGATGCAGTATCAGGAAGCGATGTGACGACCCAATCATCAAGGGTCATGAACTCGTCGTTCGAAATCGCCCCGATAAATTTTTTTGTAAAGTGGAAAAGTTCGTGATGTTCGACCGGGCCGTCAACCGACTTATCGGCAAGAAATGCCTTGATTCCCCGTTCAGCACAATCTTTCTCAAAACCCGAAACGCTGCTGACGCCCGGTGAAAAACATGCGGTGATACCTTCAAGATCGTCCGGGACCAGGTAGCCGCCATCGCCTTTTGGGCCCAAGCGGATAAGGTTGCGGTCCGTCTTTATCGGCCGAAGGCTTTTGATGAGGGCAGCTATCTCGTCTCGCCCGGTCATGACCGTCGGAAAGACGTTTGCGGCCGCAAGGCCCCGTTTCAGCGACGATTTTAAAGCAGCTATCATCTTCCGGAAAAAGTATGCCGAAACATCTGTGGGGGCGCAATGAAGATCAATACGTTCCTACCAAACCCTGGACCGATTGGATCAGCTTCTCGGTGTTCAAGCCGATCCCGTCCATGAAAACGATCTCGACAAGCTCGATATCGACCTCGAGTTAAAAGGGCGCTAAAAAACTTGCGATTGGCTTGGCGTCAATCTTAAGCCTGACTTTTGTTCGCTCGCTTTCGCGGCGGCAAGCGAGATCTTCTGCAAAGCGCGTATGGCCTTTTGATCGGTAGTGGCGTCGGTGACGCGCTGACATTCCTCAAGAACCTGGGGGATCTCTTCGGTTGAATATTCCACCGTTTCGTCGGTATCGCGGGCTCGGCCGATCAGTGGAAATTTGTCCATCCGCTCGTTGAACCGCTCCCAATACAGTGCGGTCTGCTCCTCGACGGTGTCAGCCTTCAGGCTTTCCCAACGAGGGATGCCGATGCCTTCAAAATAAAGTGCCGCGATGTCCTCAGAATGCACGTCCCAGCCTACATAGGTGTTTGCATCAGGGCCCGTAATGAAAACGGACAATGATCCCTCGCCCTTTAGTTCGTTGATAAATTCGGCCTCAAGCTCGCTTAGCCCGGCCGGCTGTTCGTTGTCGCTCATTTTTGCTCCTATTTTCTCCTACAGATCCAATGCGTTGATAATAGGGCGAATGGCCGGTATTATCAACGCCGGGCACTATGTTCGTCTCATGGTCAATGTAATGCGCAACCGAAAAACTTCAAATTTCGCTCTACTACTTTTTCTCATTTGCCTCGCGGCGGGTGCTTCTGGGCAGACGCAGGGGGAAAAGGCGCGGCTCGGTTCCGAAACGGCAAAGGGCGGCTTTAGGAACGAGGATGAGATCGCGGCAAAGTTCAACAATTGGAAGAACGATGAGGAGGCGCGCCTTTGGCTCGGGTTTATGGGGCACAAGGCCGCCGAGACCGAATCAGTCCTGGCGAAAAAGCCTCACGGCGAAAAGGCCGATATTCAGTTGAAGATCAAGACGCGCGCGGGCGAAAGATCTGAAGGGATCTCGATAAAACTGGTAAGTACCGCGAACGGGTTTAACCAGATCGATAAGCGCTGGCTTCGGCAATACGCGGCCAAGTGGAAAATGCCGGCGGATGTCGAGGCTGCGTTGAAGCTTTTTGTCGGAGAAACGCCGCCCGTGAAAACCGGGCGCGACCCGAAGCGTATGTACTTGAACGAACTCGCCGCGCAAACGCAGAAAAAGATCGTGTCGTTCTTTACCGAACGTAAGGCCGAGATCGTCTCCGATCTTTTTATGGGCGACGGCTTGTTTAGGGCGGATTGGATGATGGTTGCTCAAAAATCAGCGGATAAACCTCGTTGGGTGCTTCGCAGCATCGATTACGTCATCAAATTCTACAGAGACGGCCCGGTCGAGATCACGCGTCAGGGCAATCTAAAGATCGGCCGAATCACAATGCAGCGAAAAGGCGGCGACGGCGGCCGCGAAACCGCAAAGATGCTGCAGTTTAAGATAAATCCGGCTTTGTTATTTGACGGCAAATGAGATTTTCAAGAAATCAGATCATAGGGTCGCTGATTCTTCTGGCGGTCATAATATTGATCGTTCTTTTGCGATTGTTGAGGAGTTAGCTGCCGCGAATGGTTAAGATGCGATTTCATTTTTTCTTTTCAATTGCGTTTTTTCTTTTCAATTGCCTCCACCTTCAGGTGGAGGATTGCTAGGCATTAACAAACCGGCTTTAGCCGAACATAATAGAAAGTGATCAGATTGGCTTCAGCCTAAGGAGTTTGAATGCGGAGTAGTTAGAACCTTTTGGCTAAAAGCCCTGATTCAATGTCATTCGCTTACCTCCAGCTAAAGCTGGAGATACTGTCTTGAAAATCAAATGGCCGAAGCCAGGTTTGGATCGAACGGGCGATTATTCTTTAAGACACCAAAAGCTATGTGCAGCAATTTGCGCATTGAAGCACAAACGATCTGCATTGGG